>JBIIVE010000102.1:0-6394 GCA_044339605.1 Acidimicrobiales bacterium | reverse complement strand
CTGCGTTGAACTGTGCGGAATTCAATGTCACTGCATTCAAGAGGTGTTCACGCGGAACTAATTCGGTGACGAACGATTGCCACGCGGCAACGGTGAAACCACCTGCGAATGCACCAAGCGTGAGGATCACCAAGAAAAAGGCAATATTTCGCACACCTTCGATCCATACGATCCAGAGCACCAATGTGATTGCCGCTTGGATCAGGCCACCGATGATCAGAACTTTCCGACGATCAAAGCGATCTGCAACTGATCCGGCATAGGGCCCAGTAATCACCATCGGTGCGTAAGCGAGGAATCCGGCGAAGCCCAGCCAAGCGCCACTTCCGGTGATTGTGTAGATCACATAGGGAACAGCCACCATCTGCAACCAGGAACCGCTGCTTGAAAGCAGCGACGCGCTCCACATCCATCGGAAGTTGCGATAGCGAAACGCAACAAATGCTCCATCAGATTTTACTTGAGGGCGATCCGTCGCCGCATCGCTCACGAGAGCCAGACCTCGGACAGTGATGGGCCTCGTTCGATCCAGTCTTCGAACGTGATGCCATAACGAACGTGGTCTTCCCAGTTTCCATCAATCTCAAGAAATCCCTTCGCGAGACCTTCATCGCGAAGTTCCAACTTTTCGACGACACGACGACTCGCGGCGTTGCGAGGAACAATCGCGATTTCGAGTCGGTGCAAGTGGAGATCATCGAAGCAGTACTTCGCCAGCACAACAACGGCTTCTGGGGTGTAGCCCTGACCAGCGCGCGCTTCATCGATCCAGTAACCAATGCTTCCAGTCTGAAACGGGCCCCGCTGCACCGCTGACAAATTGATCTCGCCGGAAAATTCGCCGTCGACGAAGATGCCGAATCCATAGCCAGAGCCCAATTGCCGCTCCCGCTGTCGAGAGTTGCAACGGATCGTGAATGCCTCTCGATCCTCGATGACATCAGGGGCACCAGGAGGCCGAGTTGGCTCCCATTTTGTGAGCCACTCACTATTTCGTCGTCGGACTTCGCGCCATGCGGAAAAATCGGCCGCCACAAGTGGACGAAGCAGTACTCGACGTCCGAACAAGGTGGTCATGAGAGCCGATCCTAGCGACCAACCTCGTACCCACGATCAGTCCCCGTCAGCGACTCAGAGGTGTTGTTCGTCAGGAATCCGCGAGGAGGGACATAGCCAGCCCGTCGAGTATGTCTGACTCTGAAACCAGACATTCGTCGAGACCGAACCGACGCATCGTCGCCACCAGAACACAGAGGCCACCAACAATGACGTCGGCCCGTTGTTCTTCAAGTCCAGGATTCTCTTTGCGCTCTTTGATCGACTCGGTGGCCAATGTTCGGAACACGTCTTCAACAGCCGCACGGGTAAGAACCAGATGATGAATCTGTTCGCGGTCGTACTCGGCCAAACCCAGTTCTACCGACGCAGTGTTGCTTACCGTTCCAGCAAGACCCACGAATGTCTGGGCGCTACTCAATTCCGGAATCTCACGCAGCACATCGTCAAGATAGATATCGATAACGGAAAGTGCCTGTGAAAGTTCTTCGGCAGTGGGTGGATCATGATGAAGCCAGGCTTCCGTCATCCGCACGCAACCCATGTCTACCGAAATGGTTGATTCGGCTTCGGTGGTTCCGAAAACAAACTCCGTAGAACCGCCGCCAATATCGCAAACAAGGAACGGGCCGAGTGCGGGATCAAGATCGGCAGTTGCGCCGAGAAAAGAAAGGCGCCCTTCTTCTTCGCCGGAGATGACTTCCGGCATGACGCCCAAAATCTCCTTCGCCGCGTGAAAGAAGTCATCGCGGTTTGATGCATCGCGAGACGCGGAGGTCGCGGCCATACGAATACGCGTCGCTCCATGCTGGTCGATGACCTCTCGGTACTCGCGCAGCACTGCAAGCGTTCGTTCGATTGCTTCTGGATCGAGACGTCCGGTCGCATCGACGCCCTGACCAAGTCGCGTGATGCGCATCAATCGCTCAATCTGCGTCTGGCCATCGGCAGTAATGAGCAATCGAACTGAATTGGTGCCGCAATCAATTGCTGCAACTGGCGCAGTCATCGTTTCACCCGCTTTGGGGCATCGATTGGCAGTAATCCGCGTTCAATGAGTTGGGTATTCGTCCATTCGCCCACTGGGTCATCGCCACCTGCAAGCCAATGCGCGTAATGCGCATGCAAACACTTCAGACCTTCACGAGTGCCGCCGACCCCGCCATAAGGTGCCGGGCCTTCATGTCCATCGGGCATTGCCTGATCACGTTCGGCGGCATAGGCAGCATGCGCCGCCGCAATCGCTTCAAGGCCCAGTTCAGCTTCTGCGGTGCGAACGCCACCGTCGGACTCAATGGTTCCGATTGCGGACCGAACGCTTGGATCACATAACCAATACAGCGTCGGCATCGGCGTTCCGTCGGGAAGTATCGGATCGTTGCGAAGAACAGCGGGGTCTCCGTTGCTGCTGCGCACCACCACCTCGAACTCTCCCATTGGCGCACGACCGAGTAGCTCGGCAACCCGAGCTCGATCGTCGGCCACTGTGGTCACTTCCGACGACGACGAATGAGCCCGTACACAACCAGCGCGCCAATTGCGACACCAAGAATCGGGACCGCACGCTTGAGAACCGGGGAACCAGCCTGCTCAAGCAGATTGATTGCTTCGGGTTCGGGCTGATCGATCTTGCGGATTGTCGGAGCTTCTTGCGACGACGACGCAGCTGGTGAGTCTGATGCGACAGGTGCAGCGGCAGGTGCTTCCGCTGCCGGAGCAGTAATGGAGTCGTCAACGAGCACGGTCTGTTCAAGATTGTCGACGAACTGGGTGAGAATTTTTGCGCTGACATCGGCCAAGACGCCGCGTCCGAACTGCGCGACTTTGCCAGTGACCGTGAGGTCGGTGGTGACGGTGACGAGTGTGCTCTGGCCGGCTGCTTCGAGTTGAGCAGTGATGATGGCGCTTGCGTTGCCCTGACCGCGGGTGTCGCGGCCGGCTGCGTCGAGAACGGCTTTGAAGTTGACGTCGTCGCGCTCGAGGAAGGTGGCCTTACCCTTGTACTGGGCCTGGATCGGACCGACCTTGACCTTGACAATGCCGCGGTATTCGTCGCCTTCGATTTCTTGAAGTTGTGCGCCGGGCAGACACGGAGCAATGCGCTCGACGTCAGTCAGCACCTTCCATGCCGTTTCAATCGGCACGCTCACTTCGAAGGTGTTGATGAGTTCCATCTGTCGAGATCCTCCAGGGTGTCGACGTCCGACGCGTCGCCACGGCAGGCTACTGCTGTCACGAGGTCGGACCTTCTTCGCAAGAACACCCGGGCCCCTTCATCGCCCTCTTTTGGCAGTTCGCCCCAGATCTCAGACCCAAGTCGAACCGGATTTCCCCGAACCCCTCCGTAGGTGGCCACAACGATGGGCAGCTGGGTCTCGGCCTGTGAAATCAGCCGCCAGTCCTCAGCCGTCACTCCTGGCTGATCGGCCAGCCCAACGACCAGTGCCTCTGCGCCGGCACTCCGAGCCGCCTCAATCGCCGCCTGCAGCGAGCTGGCCTGCCCTGAGGCCCACTCCGGGTTCTCGATGATTCGCACGCCGTTTGGGACCACCGATGCGAGCGGAACTGCACCCGCCACGACAATGACCTCTGCGAAACATCCGGCGCTGACCGCCGCTTGCACTGCGATCGCCACCAGAGGTGTTCCGTCGACGGTGGCGAGTTGCTTTGCTCCCGCAGCAAAGCGCGTCGAAGCGCCTGCTGCCAACACCACTGCGATCTGCGGTTGGGGAACACTCACCAGAACAGTCAAGCATCCGACGAGCCAGTCCGCTCCCCTGCTCGGCTAGTCTGCAACCCGTTCGCCGGTGCAGTTCCGGCGGGTTTGCGCCGAGGGGGAACATGCAGATCACGGTGACGGTCAATGGCGAGCAGCGGTCCGGCGACGTCGAACCTCGCACGCTTCTGGTGCACTTTCTTCGCGATGAACTGGGCCTCACGGGCACCAACGTCGGCTGCGACACCTCTTCGTGCGGCGCGTGCACCATTCATGTTGAAGGCGAGTCAGCGAAGTCGTGCACGATGCTCGCCGCTCAGGTCGATGGTCTCTCTGTGACCACGATCGAAGGACTTGCCGACGGCGACATCCTTCACCCGATGCAGCGCTGTTTCCAAGAGAACCATGGACTCCAATGCGGGTACTGCACCCCTGGCATGGTGATGGCAGCAGTGTCGCTTCTCGACGAAATCCCCAACCCTTCCGAAACCGATGTTCGCATTGGGCTTGAAGGCAATCTCTGCCGATGCACCGGCTATCACAACATTGTGAAGTCCGTTCTTGCGTGCGCTGCTGAATCACACGGGGCATCAAAGTGATCCCCGCATCGTTTGACTACGTCCGTGCCGACTCTGTCGATGCCGCTCTCGCCGCACTCACCGAACACGGCGATGAAGCAAAGCTCCTTGCTGGCGGACATTCACTCCTCCCGCTCATGAAGCTGCGCCTCGCAGCTCCTTCGGTCCTCGTCGACGTTGGCCGCCTCGATGACCTTCGCTACATCAACGATGCCGGCGATCACATCGCCATTGGCGCACTCACGCGCCACCGCGATCTCGAAATCAGCACGATGTTGGCCGCAGACGCACCACTTCTTGCACACGCAGCCGGCCACGTCGGCGATCCTCAGGTTCGCCATCGCGGCACCCTCGGCGGTTCTCTTGCCCACGCCGACCCCGCATCTGATCTTCCGGCAGTCATCCTGGCGATGGGCGGCACGCTTGTGGCCACCGGCCCCAACGGAACCCGCGAAATCGCAGCATCTGAATTCTTCACCGGCTTCCTTGAGTCTGCGCTTGCTCCCGATGAGTTGCTCACCGAGATCCGTATCCCAAAGCTCGACACACAGGGTTGGTCATTTCAAAAGTTCAACCGTCGTGCTCAGGACTGGGCCATTGTCGGTGTCGCTACTGTTCGCGCCAATGGCTCGACTGGCGTCGCACTTGTCAACATGGGCTCGACTCCCCTGCTCGCAAGCGCAGTGATGGACGCGGTGAAGTCCGGTGCAGGTGCTGCCGACGCTGCAGCGTTTGCCAATGAGGGAACCGAAGCACAGAGCGACATCAACGCGTCGTCCGAGTACCGCGAGCATCTGGCACGCGTTCTTGTACGTCGTTCGCTTGAAGAGTCCGGCCTGTCGTAACACTGGTCGCCCGTGGCGATCAGAAACCATCGATGTTGTTAGTGAATGCTGCCGGTCGTATCGCTAAGCGAAGAACTCACACGACCAGTTCGTGCTGCGATGACCTCGGCGCAGATAGCGATCGCCGTTTCTTCTGGCGTTCGTCCCCCGAGATCAAGACCGATTGGCGCGTGCAATCGCTCCTCGACCTGCGCCATGTCAGCGCCAGCCTCGGCCAAACGCTCAAGCCGCTCAGCGCAAGTGCGGCGACTTCCCATGGCACCGAGATACCCAACGCCAGTCGCCAGAGCAGCCTGAATCGCTGGCACGTCGAACTTGTGATCGTGCGTAAGCACACAGACCGCGTCTCGCTGACCTAAACGATCGCCAACCTTTTCGAGATGTCGATGGGGCCAATCGACCACGACTTCGTCGGCGGAAGGGAATCGACGCTTGGTGGCGAAAACCTCACGCGCGTCGCAGACCGTGACGCGGTAGCCCATGACCTTGGCGACTTTCACAAGCGCCCCGGTGAAATCCACCGCTCCGAAAATCAACATCTGCGGCGGCGGAGCAAACGATTCAATGAAAATCGAAACCGCGTCTTCACGAGCCTCTCCATGAGGACCATAGTGACGCACCCCACTTCGGCCACCAGCAAGTTCACCGATCGTGTCTCGAATCACAACCCGATCAAGATCGGCGTCGCCAAGTGTGCCTGTCGGCTCGATACCGTCGCCGACGATGACTTTGGAACCGACGTGATCGCCTTCAATCACTGTGGCTATCGCGATAGGTCGATGGTCGTTGACCGCGGCGCGCCAAAGTTCATAGATCGACTCTGACATCGCGGTCACCAATCCAAAGGTTCGATGAACAGATGGATGGTCCCACCACAGGTGAGACCCACAGCGAATGCCTCGTCGTCGCTGTAACCAAACGTGACAACACGGCGGTCACCCGAGGCGAGGATGTCGAGGGCTTCGGAAACCACTGCACCTTCGACACAGCCGCCTGAAACGGAACCAGCTACCTCGCCAGTGTCGGCAACAGCCATCGATGCGCCAGGAAGCCTTGGACCCGAACCTTCGATGTCGACGACACGAGCGAGCGCAACACGATGACCAGCGCGACGCCATCGATCAATGTCGTCCATGATTTCCTTCATCGGGTCACCTCCTCGGGCGTTGACGCGGATCTTGATCGTACGGGTCCTGAAC
>JBIIVE010000101.1:0-6399 GCA_044339605.1 Acidimicrobiales bacterium | reverse complement strand
CCCGGGGCATTCTCATGGCCGATACCAAGTTCGAACTGGGCCTCATCGATGGCGAACTGGTGTTGTGTGACGAGGTTCTGACCCCAGATTCGTCGCGGTTCTGGGCGGCGGAGAGTTGGAAGCCGGGCAGCACGCCGCCATCGTTCGATAAGCAGCCGGTGCGCGACTACCTCGATGGGCTCGATTGGAACAAGCAGCCGCCAGCGCCGCCGCTTCCCGCCGAGGTCGTCAACACCACGAGCGCGCGCTACATCGATGCCTACGAGCGCATCACTGGTCGTTCATTCGCCGAATGGCGCGGGTGACGATCGACCGGATGCAGATCTGCATCGCATACGCGCGTCGATGTGCGAACATGGGCGCATGATCTTCTCGGTGCATGTCGAAGTCCGTCTTCGACCTGGGATCGCTGATCCCCAAGGTTCCACCATCGAACGAGCCGTGCCCACGCTGGGTTTTGCAGGTGTGAGCGGCGTGCGTGTCGGTAAGAGCATTCGTTTCGAAATCGATGCAGCCGATGAAGCGTCGGCTCGCGCCGAAGCGGAAGATCTCTGTCGTCGGTTCCTCACCAATCCCGTCATCGAAGACGCGATTGTTGAACTCGAACCTGCTGGCGTCGCATCGTGAGTTCACGCGTCGGGGTCGTCGTCTTCCCCGGTTCGAACTGTGAGCAGGACATGCTCGAGGCCATGCGCCTTGTTGGTGGCGAGCCTGAACTTCTGTGGCACGGCGATGCAACAGTGAATGGTGTCGATGCCGTTATCGTTCCTGGTGGTTTCGCGCATGGCGATTACTTGCGTCCCGGTGCCATTGCGCGTTTCTCACCAGTGATGTCCGCAGTCGCTGAGTTCGCTGCTGCTGGCGGTCCAGTTGTTGGTATTTGTAACGGTTTTCAGGTGCTTACCGAAGCCGGGCTTCTGCCCGGGGCATTGCAAAAGAACGCTGGACTGAAGTTTGTTTGCGCACCTGCACAGTTGCGGGTTGAGACCACAAACTCGGTGCTCACTCGCGCCGCCGCCAAAGGCGCCGTTCTGAGCATTCCGATCAATCACTTTGAAGGCAATTACACCTGCGATGCAGAAACGCTGGCGCAACTTCGCGATGAAGATCGCATTGTGTTGCGTTACGTCGTGAACCCCAATGGTTCTGTCGATGACATTGCCGGCGTGTGCAACGAAGGTCGCAACGTCGTTGGGCTTATGCCACACCCGGAACGCTCGACCAGCGAACTACTTGGAAGCACCGACGGGTTGCCATTGCTTCGTTCGTTGTTGTCTGTCTGATTGACAGCGCTTGAACGAACTGCGTCAGTTCAAGATTCCGGCGCGGCGTAAGACGTCGCGCGGTACACCGAGTTCGAGCCAGGCCTCAGGACTGAGTTGCTTCGAATCGTTGTAGTCCTTGGCCACGCCAACGAACTCGTTCTCAAGAGCCACCATGTCGATAGGTGATTCGAATTCCTCGAGATCTTTCTGTTTCTTGATCTTTGACTGCACCAAATCCAGCTTGCGCAGCGGGTCCTTCTCGGTTGCGAGATCGGCATCGATTTTCTCGATGCTCTTGCGCAAGCCCTCGGGCGTGATTGGTCGACCTCGTCTGGGCTTGGCCGATTCGATGGCTTTCAAGTAGCGACGAACGATCTGCCCACGGTTGCGACCGTCTTTGAGCGCGTCTTTATGGCTTTGCGTCATCTTGCCGGGGGGAAACCCGATACGCGGCTTCTCCCCAGAAGGTTCAGAGGTCTGGTCGCTCATGAGCGTTGAGTCCATCACACCAGCGCGAAACCGACAACGGTCACGTCGAAACCCGGCGAATTGTGGTGTTCCGGCGCACTAGCCTGCACCTAATGGATGACGCGATTCACCGTGCCCTCGGCCTGACTGACTCCGAATACGAAGACATCCGCAAGATCCTTAACCGCGACCCCAACCACCTCGAGTTGGCAATGTTTGCGGTCATGTGGTCGGAGCACTGCTCGTACAAGTCGTCTCGGGTTCATCTCAAGCGTCTTCCCACCGAAGCTCCGTGGGTACTTGTTGGTCCTGGCGAAAACGCCGGCGTTGTCGATGTTGGCGATGGAATTGCTGCCGCGATCCGCATCGAATCACATAACCACCCCTCCGCAATTGAGCCCTACCAGGGTGCAGCAACAGGTGTCGGCGGCATTCTGCGCGACATCTTCACGATGGGCGCACGTCCGATTGCACTCATGGATCCATTGCGCTTTGGTCCACTCGATGACCCTCGTAGTCGATGGATCGCGGAAGGCGTCATCAGCGGCGTCTCGGGTTATGGCAATTCAGTAGGTGTTCCCACTGTCGGTGGCGAAACGGTTTTCGATGCCACCTATATGGGCAATCCGCTCGTCAATGTTTTGTGCCTCGGGGTTCTACCCACTGAACGCCTTGTGCTCGGGCAGGCCACTGGTGTCGGCAACCTTGCTGTGTTGCTCGGTTCCAGCACCGGTCGCGACGGCATCGGCGGTGTGAGCGTTCTCGCTTCCGCCGGTTTCTCCGACGAAGAAACCGATGCCGAAAAGCGTCCTTCGGTGCAGGTTGGCGATCCTTACGAAGAGAAGCGCCTCATCGAAGCTTGTCTCGAACTTCTCGACGCTGGTCTCGTTGTGGGCATTCAAGATCTCGGTGGCGCAGGCCTTGCGTGTGCCACAAGCGAAACCGCCAGCCGCGGTGGCATGGGCATGGATGTTGATGTCAATGCCATTCCTCGGCGCGAAGCAGGCATGGAGCCGTTCGAGGTCATGACCTCGGAAAGCCAAGAACGCATGCTCGCCATTGTCGAGCCTGCCGATCTCGACCAGGTGCTTGAAATTTGTGCGCGCTGGGAGGTTCGTTCCTCAGTTATCGGTCATGTCACTGATGGCCCGGCAACTGGTCATCCCGAGGGCGGTCGCCTCCGCATTCGTGACGGTTTCGATGGCGAAATTCTTTGCGATATCCCCGCTGCTTCGCTGCACGAAGACGCGCCGCTCTATAACCGTCCCATCGCTGCGCCGGCAATCTTCGATGCTGCGACTCGCACGATGGGCACCGAACCTGCTCCGGAGTCAGTCGACACCGCAGTGGAATTACTCGAACTTCTCGCCGATGCGCGCTGGGTGTTCTCGCAGTACGACCATCAGTTGTTCCTCAATACCGTTGAAGGTCCCGGTGGCGATGCTGCAGTGCTTCGTTTGAAGCACCCGACCTCCGGTGCCGACACCGGTCGCGGCATTGCGCTCACCACCGATGGCAACCATCGCTGGTGTGCGGTTGATCCCCGCCAGGGCACGGCACTCACCGTCGCCGAATCGTTGTTGAATCTCGCGTGCGTTGGCGCTCGTCCGCTTGCTGTCGTGAATTGTTTGAACTTTGGCAACCCTGAACATCCCGAAGTGATGTGGCAGTTGTCCGAAGCAATCGACGGAATGTCCGAGGCCTGCGTGGCCTTCGATACACCAGTGATCGGTGGAAACGTCAGTCTTTATAACGAATCCCAGGGCACCGACATCGACCCAACTCCGGTTGTGGGCATGCTCGGCGTGATCGATTCACTCGATCGTCGCCCGCCTGGTGTTGGCTTGGTTGAGCAAGGCCGTCTCATGCTCATCGGTGTCACCCAGCCCGAAGTTTCTGGATCTCGTTGGGCGCGCGCTCGTGGCCATCGCGGCGGAACCCTTCCCGCTCTCGATCCCGCGCATCATCTGAAGGTTGCCGACGTCGTTCGCCAACTTGTGATCGGCGATGTCGTTGCGGGCATTCACGATGTTTCCGGTGGTGGCCTCGGTGTTGCACTTGCCGAGATGGCAGCGAAGTCAGGCATCGGTGTCTCCGTTGCCCGCGTTGCGAATGCTGCTGAACTTTTTGCTGAAGGCCCATCGCGTGTTGTGGTGTGCGTCGATCCTGAATCGATGGGTATTGTCGAAAACATCTGTGAACAATCGGGCGTTCCTATTTCTCGGATCGGTGTTGCCGGTGGCGATCGTTTCAGTGTGAAGGGCCTTGTTGATCTTCCGCTTTCGGAGGTTGTCGATGCCTGGACCAATCACATTCCGTCTGCTCTTGGTGCCGGAACGGCGCAGGACTGACATATGGAAACTGATTGCGTGAACCCTGATGACGACACACCGAAAGAAGCATGTGGCGTCTTCGGTGTGTATGCACCCGAACAAGCAGTGTCACACCTCACGTATTTAGGTTTGTATGCGTTGCAGCATCGTGGTCAGGAAGCTGCGGGCATGGCCGTCAGCGACGGCTCCACTGTCACCGTTGTCAAAGACACTGGCCTCGTGTCGAACGCGTTCGATGATCGAACCCTCGCTGCGCTCACTGGTCATCTCGCAATCGGACACACCCGCTATTCCACGACCGGTTCCAGCGTGTGGCACAACGCGCAGCCGGTGTATCGCAATGTCGGTGAGCACACTGTTGCAATCGCGCACAACGGCAATCTCGTAAACACCGCCGAACTTGCCGATGAACTCGGAATGCTTCCAGGCACCGTGAGTTCTGACAGCGATGTCATGGCGGAACTCCTCGCCTCGGAACTCGCAAAGAGCCCCGACGAAAGTTCCGACCATCGAGCACTTGAGCGCGCGATGCAGGCGATCCTTCCTCGGCTCAAGGGAGCGTTCTCGGTTGTAGCGATGGACGAAGGTCATGTCATCGGTGTGCGCGACCCCAATGGGTTCCGTCCTCTTTGTCTTGGCAAACTCGATAACGGTTGGGTGCTGGCATCGGAAAGCCCTGCACTCGATGTTGTTGGTGCGCATTTGGTTCGTGAACTTGAACCGGGCGAGATGATCGTCATCGATGCCACCGGTTACCGCGCCGTTCGAGTTTTTGAACAGGCGCTGGTCGACCCGAAGCTCTGCTTGTTTGAGTTCGTCTACTTCGCTCGTCCCGACACGCGTCTCTACGGTCAAAGCGTGCATCAAGCACGTGTTCGTATGGGCGAACAACTTGCCGAACAAGCGCCAGTGGAAGCGGACTTGGTGATGGGTGTCCCCGAATCGGGCATTCCCGCCGCCGAGGGGTACGCACGCAAGTCGGGAATCCCCTTCGGTCAAGGCCTTGTGAAGAACCGCTACATCGGTCGCACCTTCATTGCCCCGAATCAGGAAATGCGCGCCCTCGGTGTCCGCATGAAACTGAATCCGTTGCGCGACAACATCGCTGGTCGACGACTCGTCGTGGTCGATGACTCCATCGTTCGTGGCACCACAACTCGCGCCATGGTCTCGATGCTGCGCGAAGCCGGCGCTGCCGAAATTCACATGCGCGTGTCGTCACCTCCCTATAAGTGGCCATGTTTCTACGGCATGGATACCGGCACTCGCGGAGAACTTCTCGCAGCAAATATCAGCGTCGACGAAATCCGCGAATACCTCAATGTCGATTCGCTTTCCTATCTCACGCTCGATCGATTGGTATCAGCCACGGGTGCAGTTGGCGCAGGATTCTGCGATGCCTGTTTGACCGGCAACTATCCCGTTGAAATTCCCGCCGAACTCGGCAAGCACATTCTTGAACTTCCATCGGAAGCATCAACCAGCACGACGGGTCTTGTCGACACGGTCGAAGTTGCGCCCACGCTTCCGGCACAAGACGCATTTACCTTCACCTCATCGGAAGAGATCGATGGCTGACGACGCAACCCAAGGCGAGACCTACGCGGGTGCTGGTGTCAGCATCGACGCCGGCGAAGAAGCAGTCGACCGCATTAAGTCGCACGTTCGCTCAACGTTCCGACCTGAAGTCATTGGCGACATTGGCGGCTTTGGTGGACTCTTCGCCCTTGATCTGGCTCGCTATAAGAAACCCGTACTTGTTTCGTCAACCGACGGTGTCGGCACGAAAGCCCTCGTTGCTCAAGCAACGGGCCGCTTCACCACAATCGGTGTCGATCTTGTTGCGATGTGCGTCGACGATCTCGTATGCCAGGGCGCCGAGCCATTGTTCTTTCTTGATTACATCGCCGTAGGTCGGCTCGACCCCGACCACATCGACCAACTTGTTGAAGGTGTAGCTGACGGTTGTCGCCAAGCCGGCTGTGCACTCGTGGGCGGCGAGATGGCCGAACATCCCGGCGCAATGAAAGCGGGGGAGTTTGATCTCGTCGGCTTTGCGGTGGGCATTGCTGATCGTGATGCTCTGATCACTGGCGAAACGATCAAGCCCGGCGACGTCCTCATCGGACTTCCTTCGCAGAATCTTCGTTCCAACGGTTTCTCATTGGCCCGTCGTGTACTTCTCGAGCGTGCGCAGCTCCCCCTCGATGGTCCGGCCTACGAAGGCGCGCATCACTCGCTTGCCGACGAACTGCTTGCTCCTTCAGTGATCTTCTCGCCGGCAATCGCTGCGTTACAGAAGGCTGTTGATGTTCGCGGTGTCGCCCACATCA
>JBIIVE010000029.1:0-23095 GCA_044339605.1 Acidimicrobiales bacterium | reverse complement strand
GCTGTTTGGCGATTTTCTTGCAACGATTTGAGATCGACTTCGCCCCGCGGGCGTTGAGCTTCCGCAGCCTCGGAATCAGATCTTGAAGCAATGCGTCGTCAAGTTCCGCGAAGCTCGCTGCCGCCTGCAATCCGTAGTAGGCAACAATTTTGCTTTCGTCAGTCTCGGACCACTGCATGACGACGGCGTAAGCCATTTTCCGCTCTGCTGGAGAAAGCTTCATGTGAACCAACAACTGCGGAACGTGCCATCGAACTTCTTGTTGTGTGTAGTTGGGCAGGTTGTTGAGAAGTAACTTCTTGAATTCGTGTGTCGTAGCAGGATCAGATTGCGCAATCTTCATCGCGACGTAGCTTGCCCTCATTGCAACAACGGGATCATCGTCAAGAAACAGTTGGTAGATCTCTCTTCTGAGTGGTGCCGAGACGAGAGCCCTTTTCGCAACGGATTCAGCTTGGCCGACCGAAGTCCGCGTCCCACCTGACAACTCGTCCCTTATCGACTTCGGCACGGGCAAATCATAGGGTGATAGAGGCCAGCCACGTCCCCGCTGTAGCGCATCCCTCGTCGCGGTTCATCAGTTCCGGATCGATGAACTTCCTCAGTCGAATCTTGTGACCAACGGGCGGCAGGCCACCGGCAGCGTGAGTTAACGGCGAGAAGTGGTGGAAGATATTTGCGTTGTCGTCGTACGCAGCGGAACTCCACAGTTCGTGATTGCCCAGGCTTCAACGGCTTGCCCTGAAGCCGTCACCTCGTCGACGCGATCTTGCCGCTCTGCGAGTGCGGCGACAAGAGTCGCCTTCTTATCGACGGGCGAAGCGCGCACCGCATCGGCAAGTTCTGCGACGAATGACGCCAGGACCGTCAGTTGGGCTTGGATATCTGATGGCGCTATCGAGGTTGCGCGTTTGAGTTCGGCAACCTGTGGCCCCAGCGTCGTTGGGTCGAGCGTCACGAGGGAACTTGAGAGGGATGTCACCGCACCGAGTTGTGTGCACAACTTTTCAGCAGAGCGAGTTTCGGGTTTCTTCAACACCATCCAAAGCCCAGCGCCGGCAACAGCAAGGACAACAAGCGCAATGATGGCAAGCACCGCTCGAGGACGGGGCCGAGGCGAAGGCATCGATTCAGATGGTCGCAGCGGAAGCGAGCGAGCGAAGTTCCGCTGTGGCGTGTTCAAAACCTTGGGGGTCTCGGAACATTGCGCTGCCGACGACGAATCGGTTCGCTCCGGCAGCCGCCGCCGATGTAATCGTCGGCGGGGCGATGCCGCCATCTATTTCAATGTCGATGTCGAGCCCTCGTTCAGTAATGATCTCGCGGAGTCGACGCATCTTGGATTCAACCGACGTGATGTACGACTGTCCTCCGAAACCCGGATTCACCGACATCACAAGCACAAGACCGACAAGGTCAAGAACCTCGATGATCGATTCAAGTGGGGTGGCGGGGTTGATGACAACGGCTGGAGTAGCTCCGAGCTCGCGGATGCGACCAAGTGTGCGGTGGAGATGCAGACATGCTTCTTGATGCACCATCACTGTGCTGCAGCCAGCATCGACCATGGCATCGAGAATCCACGTCGGTTCGGTGACCATGAGATGCGCTTCAAACGGGATCGTCAGTAGGGGACGAATCGATGCGATGACTTCTGCGCCGAATGACAAATTGGGAACGAAGTTGCCGTCCATGACATCCCAGTGGATGAGGTCAGCACCGGCCTTCTCGAGCTCGAGGCAGATCTCGCCGAGGCGTGAGTAATCGGCGGTGAGTACCGATGGTGAGATTTCGATGGGCCGTGGTGTTGAAGGAGTCGACATGGCGAACTTTCTTCGAGTTGATCTGTCAAGCGACGATACCCGCCTACGCTGCACAGGTGACCGACCTTTCTGGTTCTGATCGACCCATCAACCGAATGTCCGATCGTTCTGTGGTCGTGGACGTCGAGCGTTTGGTGGCTGGCGGCGTTGGTTTATCCCGACGAGATGATGGCCGCGTCGTCCTTGTCGACGGTGGCTTGCCAGGCGAGCGCCTCGAGGTCTCAGTCATCGAGCGGCGGGGGAGCGAACACGGACGAATCATCAGGGTCGTTACTCCTTCATTGGGTCGAATTGAACCCGAATGTCCCCACGTCATCGAAGGCTGCGGCGGCTGTGATCTTGCCCATCTGCGCCACGATGCTCAGTTGGTAGCGAAGGTCGACATCGTTTCTGATGCACTTCGTCGACTTGGCCGATGGAAAGAACCTCAGGTTCGTGTCGGTGCGACGCTGGATCCATGGGGATTTCGCACGACCCTGCGCGCCGCCGTTGTTGGTGGCCGGGCCGGGCTTCGTATGGGATCGAGTCACGACGTGCTGACGCTGTCCTCATGCGCAGTTGCGCATCCTCTACTTGAGGAACTCTTGGCCGACGGCGACTTTGGAAGCGCAACCGAAGTGACCCTCCGCGTCGGGACTGCGACAGGCGAGCGAATCGCTGTCGTTACGCCTTCAGCGTCTGGGGTCCGTCTTCCTTCCGATGTCCTCGTCATTGGTGTCGACGAACTCAAAGCTGGACGTCGAGCATGGATCCACGAAGAAGTTGCGGGGCGTGTTTGGCGCATCTCGGCGGAATCGTTTTTCCAAACTCGTCCCGATGGGGCCGAGGCATTAGTCAACGTTGTCGCGCAAATGGCTGCCGGCATCATCGAAGATTCCACGCTTGACCAACCCACGCTGATCGACGCGTATTGCGGCGTCGGACTCTTTGCCGGCAGCCTGCTTGCTGGGCGAGAGGGCTGGCGCGCTGTGGCCGCTGAGCGTGGACGCTCGTCGGTGGCCGACGCAAAGGTGAACCTCGCCGACCTCGATGTTCGGGTCGTAGGCACCTCAATTGAACGTTTCCGCGTTCCCTCGGCCGATCTCGTCATCGCCGATCCATCTCGCGCCGGTCTTGGACGGAAGGCCGTGAAGGTGTTGGCTGCTGCCGAGGCCGATCGGTTCCTCCTCGTGAGTTGCGATCCCGCCGCGGCCGGCCGCGACGTCGCCCTGCTCGCATCCGAGGGATACCAGCCCGTCGAGGCAGTCGTGGTCGACATGTTCCCGCACACGCACCATGTCGAAGTGGTGACTCGGCTCGACCGGGTGTCGAAATCCTGACTTCCTATTGTTGATTGAATAGGTCGGGATTAAGGTGGCGTCATGGCCACAACACCTGCTCCCATTGATCCGCGCGGACCACGCACAAATCAAGCAGTGCTCGCAGTGGCACTTGTTCTTGGTTTCCTTGCCGGTCAGTGGTTGGTTGTTCCAGTGTTTGGCGTCGTTTTGTTCCTTGGCGCGGCCTTTGGCCCAAAGTGGGGCCCGGTGTTGCGGGTTTACGGCGCCGTGATTCGGCCGCGGTTGAAGCCACCCCACGAACTTGAGGATCCTCGTCCGCCCCGGTTCGCCGCGGCGGTTGGCGTGGTCTTCCTCGGCGCCTCAACCATTGCGTTTTCTTTCGGTGCGTCGACGCTCGGTTGGACTCTTGCGCTCATCGTTGCTGCACTTGCCGCTGCCGCAGCAACAACAGGCATCTGCGTAGGTTGCGAAATGTATGTGCTCCTCGTTCGCCTTCGTGGAGGCGTTCGCGTTGTCACTATCGAACGAGAGGAAAGCGAACTCTTCGATGCGCAACGTCCAGAACGCAAGGGCGGATGGGCGACCGTTCCTGCGGAATATCGCACAGGGCAGCCAATGTGGCTGGTCTTCACCACCGAGTTCTGTGCTGTCTGCCCCCTCATTGTTGAACAAATCTCGGCACAGCAGTCCAGTGATTCCGTCCTCGTTCTGAATGTTGCCGAACACCTCGATCTTGCGAGCAGTTACAAAGTACGCAGGGCGCCAACCGTTGTTCGTGCAGACGTAAACGGAACAGTGATTGTTCGTTTGGCTGGCGCTGATTCAGTCCGAGCGGAACTCGATGCGATTGCTCGTGAGTCAGTTACTGTCGATTGAATGTTCGCTGCCACCGCAACATCAGTCGACGCTGAGAACCCGCTCTCAGGTCTCACACTCGGCGAAGTACCCGACCCGGAAATCCCCGAAGGTTGGGCGCTTGTAACGCTGCATGCTGCAGCGTTGAATCACCACGACATTTGGAGTTTGAAGGGTGTTGGGCTCCGGCCCGAGCAGCTTCCGATGATTCTTGGTTGTGACGGTGCCGGCGTCGACGCCGATGGAAATGAAGTCATTGTTCACGCCGTGATTGCAGATCCCGACGCGGGGGATGGCGATGAAACGCTTGATCCACGTCGTTCGCTTTTGTCTGAGCGTTTCCCGGGAACGCTTGCAGAGAAGATCGCGGTTCCACGTCGAAATCTGATTCCAAAGCCTTCGTCGCTCACGTTTGAAGAAGCAGCTTGTTTACCGACATCCTGGTTGACCGCGTACCGCATGTTGTTCACTCGTGCATCGTTGCGTCCCGGTGACACGGTGCTCGTTCAAGGTGCAGGCGGGGGAGTCTCAACTGCAGCGATCGCACTCGCTCGGGCTGCGGGACTGCGGGTCTGGGCGACAAGTCGGAGTGAGGCAAAGCGGGCGCGTGCGCTCGAGTTGGGTGCGCATGCAACGTTCGCTCCCGACGAACGACTCCCTGAGCGCGTCGACGCTGTTATCGAAACTGTCGGACGTGCGACATGGGCGAGTTCGATTCGTGCGGTCCGTCCCGGTGGAGTTGTGGTGGTTTCGGGCGCCACGACCGGCGATGACCCTTCGGCCGACCTCACCCAGGTGTTCTTCTTGCAACGATCGGTGATCGGTTCGACGATGGGCACCCGGGGTGAGCTTCAGCGCCTTGTTTCTATGGTTGATGCCACTGGCCTTCGTCCGGTGATCGACTCCGTTCGGCCCCTCTCAGAGGCCCGATCCGGGTTCGCCGAGATGCTCGAAGGAGAGCAGTTCGGCAAGATCGTTTTCACGATCTGAGTCATTTCCGCGTGGTTTGAGTCACTGGAAGGACTGAACCGACGAGACGGACGACACAATCGGGCAGAAGATTTCTGATCTTTTTGCGCGATTGCCGCGATTCGCGCTTGAGACTGCGCGACGCTTACAGCCCCGGTCGTCACGAGCCACCACCAATGGTGGCCGTCGGAAATCAAGGAGAAAACCGTGAACAAACGAGATCTGGCCGCTGAACTCGCCGAGCGGCTCGACATCGACAAGAAGCAGGCTGTGGCCTTTGTCGAAGAGTTCATCATCACGATCACCGATACGGTCGCCACAGGTGAAGACGTCGTGCTTACCGGCTTCGCCAAGTTCCGTCGCGTGCAGCGCGGACCGCGTCTTGCCCGTAACCCGCAGACTGGTGCAACCGTGAAGGTTCCGGCCAAGAAGGCTGCGAAGATCACCCCTCTGAAGGCTTTCAAGGATGCCGTCATCGCCGGTAAGAAGGCTCCGGCCAAGAAGAAGGCTGTTGCCAAGAAGGCACCCGCCAAGAAGGCTCCGGCCAAGAAGAAGGCTGTTGCCAAGAAGGCACCGGCTCGCAAGGCTCCGGCACGCAAGGCTCCTGCCCGTAAGGCTCCGGCACGTCGCCGCTGAGTCTGTCGAAGTAGTAACAAAGGCCCGGGCATTTGCCCGGGCCTTTGTTCGTTTTCTGACAGGTTGCGCTTTTTTCAACTGCGACATCTATGTGCGACATCTGGTTGCGACAACTTTTTGGTACGCCCCCTGGGACTTGAACCCAGAACCTGCGGATTAAGAGTCCGATGCTCTGCCAATTGAGCTAGAGGCGCCTGCGAGTGGTCAACCTACCACTCCGTCCTATGTGTGCTGTTCGTCTTTGTCGTGAAACTTCGGCACCTTCACCGACGATTCTCACTGCGATGGTCGCCCGCCTCTCGACGGACGACCACCACCACAATGGGGTGACCGAGGGGACTTGAACCCCCGACCTCCAGGGCCACAACCTGGCGCTCTAACCGAGCTGAGCTACGGCCACCATGGGAACGGTCAGCATACGACAGGCAGCGCCCCTGCCCGAAACGGGTAGGTGCGAGGAGAGTTCCGAGGTTGAGGCTGTGGCGCGTACGCTTCCGAAGCACTCTGCCTCCGTAGCTCAACTGGATAGAGCAGCCGGTTTCTACCCGGCAGGTTCCGGGTTCGAATCCTGGCGGGGGCGCTCGTCCTATCCTTCGCCGGTGACACACGTTCCTGACAATGCAACCGACGATCGCGTTGGCATGGTCAGATCCGGAAGCGTCTTTGCGCCTGATCGTCGTTTACTCACTTCTGGTCTTGTACTTATCGTCACATTGGTGGCCTTCGAGTCGATGTCGGTGGCGACAGTCATGCCACTGGTTGAGTCCGATCTCGGCGACCTTGCGCTCTATGGATGGGTCTTCAGCGCGTTCTTTCTCGGCACCCTTGTCGGCGTGGTGGTCGCCGGCACAGCAGCGGATCGGATGCGTCCAGCCATTCCTTTTGCAGTCGGCCTTGTCCTCTTCGCCGTTGGCCTGGTGGCCGGTGGGATGGCCCCAACAATGCTGGTGCTGGTGCTTGGAAGGTTTCTCCAAGGGGTCGGAGCAGGTGTGATGCCAGCGACGTCGTATGTCTGTATCGGACGGATTTACCCGCTTGCACAGCGTCCGAAAATGTTCGCGCTGATTTCGAGCGCATGGATGCTTCCGTCAGTTATCGGTCCAGTGATTGCTGCATGGATTGCCGAAACCGTTGGCTGGCGTTGGGTGTTCCTCGGGCTGTTGCCGCTCACCGCAGTGATCGGAGGTATTGCGCTCATTGGAGTGAAGTCAGTTCCCGCTCCCGATGAACCGTCGAATGAACGCAACATCCTGAATGCAGTTTTGGTCGCGGTTGGCGCGGGTCTGCTTCTTATCGGTCTCGGATCGCGTTCGCTGTATGTCTTTGTTCCAGTCACAGTGATTGGCGCAGTTGTGATGGTCCGGCCGTTCATGCGGCTCACGCCAGTGGGAACGTTGAGGGCGCGTGCTGGGTTACCGGCTACGGTGGCGGTTCGAGGCCTTTTGAACTTTGGTTTCTATGCAGCCGATGCGTTTGTTCCATTCGCGATAACAACGGTGCGGGGAATGTCGCCGATCTATGGCGGACTCGCAATGACCACTGCATCGCTCACGTGGACGATTTCCTCGTGGCTGCAAACTCGTTGGATACGGACCCGCGGTGCGACAACCTTGGTCGTGGTCGGAATGACCATCATCGGGTTAGGGACTGCAGGCATGGCGACGGTTCTGGTTCCTGCCATTCCCGGTTGGGTCGGACTGATCGCTTGGGCCGTCGCCGGCTTTGGCATGGGGCTCGCATTCTCCCCATTGGCTCATGTCGCGATGGAGGTAGCGGAAAAGGGCAAGGAGGGGAAGGCGACAACTGCGTTGCAATTGAGCGACACGCTTGGTGCTGCGTTGGGAATCGGGGTTGCCGGAGTTCTCGTCTCCACCGTTGGAACATTGACGAACTCGGAAGTCACCGGACTTGTTCTGACGTTTGGAATGGCAACGGCCGTCGCGCTTTTCGGTGCCGTTCTCGGGACTCGGGTCCCGCGTGGCAGCGAACTAGGTTGAGAAGGCAAAGAAACGCTTTGGGGGAGTCTTTGCGGAGTCATTGTGACCCACGCGCCATTCCTCCCTTCGCTTGGCCATTGGAGATGACAGACGATGAAGTTGGCTCTCGGACTCGACCTTTATAGAGGTGCTGCTCTTGATGTCCCTGTCGATCAGGTTCGGATGGCTGAGGACCTCGGTTACCACTCGGTGTGGACGGCCGAGGCCTACGGATCCGACGCGTTGTCTCCGCTTGCGTACTTGGCGGCAGTGACGAAGCGAATCAAACTTGGCACCGGTGTTGTACAGATTGCGGCTCGTACGCCAGCAGCTACGGCGATGCATGCACTTACGATCGATGCACTCGCAGGTGGCAATCGCGTCATTATCGGTCTCGGCGTTTCTGGTCCGCAGATCGTCGAGGGCTGGTACGGACAACCGTGGGGGAGTCCCAACCGTCGGTTACGTGAATACGTTGAGATCATGCGCAAGGTGTTCGCCCGGGAACCACTTACCAACGACGGAGTTGAGTTCCCACTGCCCTACAACGGGCCAGGCGCGATAGGGCAAGGCAAACCACTTCGTTCAATCCTTCATCCCGCAGGCGAGATCGAGCTTTGGCTTGCCGCTGGGGGGCCAAAGAACACCGAACTAAGCGCGGAAATCTGCGATGGAATGCTTCCGATGGGATGGGGCTCAGAAGGTCCATCTGTGTACGGTCCGCATCTCGAAGCAGGTTTCGCGAAACGCGGCGGGCGGCCGGCGAACTTCGAGATCTTCGGCGGAGTGAGTGTTGTGATCACCGACGATGTGCAAGGCGCCATCAACGCAATGAAGCCTCTCACCGCGATGTACGTCGGGGGAATGGGTTCGGCCTCGCACAATTACCACCGCGAGTCCATGGCCCGACGTGGCTTCCCAGAAGCGGCTCAGAAGATTCATGAGTGTTGGATGGCTGGCAAACGAGACGAGGCGATCGCCGCCGTCCCTGATGAGTACCACGATGACGGTTCGCTCATCGGTTCGCCTGCGCGCATCCGTGAACGCTGGGAGGCGTGGACCAAGATGGGTCTCACCGGGCTCATCGTTCGCTCAGAAACCGATGAAGGACTGCAACTCCTCGCTGAACTTGCAGGCACCAGAGATACCCAGGGGAACTGAAATGACAACGTATGAAACCATCGCTCTTGACACTCCTGGTGAAGGTGTCTGCCGGATCACGTTGAATCGCCCCGATAAGCGCAATGCGATCTCGACCGTCATGCGCACGGAATTGCTCCATGTTCTCGAAACAAACGATCGAGATCCCGAAGTGCGCGTCAGCATCATTCGCGGCGGCGGGTCGTGTTTCTCGGCCGGTTACGACCTTGCTGGCGACCTTATGGTCTCGCCGCCTTTTCATACTGCCCCGGGCGATGGCGCGTGGGCACGACAGGTCACTGACAACTGGTTCAGATTTTGGGATCTTGCGAAGCCAGTGATCGCTCAGGTCCATGGATACGCGATTGCGGGAGCGACAGAACTTGTTCAGGCCTGCGACCTCGTCTACGTGGCGGACGACGCCCGGATTTCTTACCCAATTGTTCGTGTCGCGTCCCCGCCCGACTGTCAGTATCACGAGCCGCTTCTTGGTATGCGACGCGCCATGGAAATCATGCTCACTGGTGGCGAGATGCTCGGTCCCGAGGCGGCGCAGATCGGTTGGGCGAATCGATCGTTCCCGGCGGTTGCACTCGACGATGAAGTGCTCGATGTGGCGAGTCAGATCGCTGCGGTTGCAACCGACTTGGCACAGATCAACAAGCGCATGGTGCATCGACAGGCCGAAATTATGGGAGTCCGCGCTGCGATCCGGGCCGGGTCGGAATTCCAAGCACTTGCCGGACACCAGGCATCAGTCGAGGTATTCAAACAAGATCCACTGGCTGTAATGAAGCGTCACAACGCGGCCGACGCTGAGCGCCGAGAAGCGCGCGAGAAGCGACGCACTGAGCAGTGACCGCCACCGAGGCGGCGAGCGCGAGCGGAGTCTCGGTTCTCATGTCGCGTCGGCGACTGCTTATTATCTTTTTTGGAATCCTCCTAGGAGCGACGCTCTCAGGACTCGACGGGGCAATTGTTGCGACTGCGGCCCCAACGATTTTGGGAGAACTCGGGAGTGTTTCGTTGCTTCCATGGCTGACAACGAGCTATTTGCTCGCTCAGGTCACCACCATGGCGGTGTTCGGAAAGCTTGGCGATATCTATGGTCGCCGAAGAGTATTTGTCATCGCCATCTTGATATTCATGATGGGATCAATGTTGTGTGGCTTGGCGCAGTCGATGCCAATGCTGATCGGCACACGAGTACTTCAGGGCATTGGAGCCGGCGGAATCACCGCCCTTGCGATGGCACTGATTGCCGATGTGATGCCCGCCGACAAACTTGGAAGGTATCTCGGCTACACCGGCGTGGTTTTTGCTGTCACTGCTGTCCTTGGACCTTGGGCCGGGGGATTCTTCACCGACAACTTCACTTTGCGTTGGGCGTTCTTTGTCAACATTCCGAGCGGGATCATCTGCCTCATCACGCTTCTCTACGTTCCAAAATCCACGAACAGGGTTGCCCATCGCATCGATGTGCGCGGAGCGCTGCTTCTGGCTGGCGCTGCTTCGTCGTTGCTTTTGGCAATCGGCGGAACTGGCGGTCGTGTGGAATTTATCAGTGTACGAACTCTGGGTCTCGCAACTCTCTCAGCGGTCTGTGTCGCAATCTTCGTCATTCATGAACGCAGGTCCTCGGAACCAATCCTTGCATTGCGCGTCATCGCCGGACGAGTTCGAGCACTTGCACTCTCCGCCAACTTGATTGCCGGTCTCGCATTCGGCTCGGCGATTGTTTATCCGCCACTGTTTTTTGAAGCAGTCCGAGGAATTAGCGCAACGCAGGCCGGTTTACTGCTTGCCCCATTCGCCGTTACATCAGGATTGTGCACAATCATTGCTGGCCAAATCACCGATAGGCGTGGTGGACACGTCGTTGTTCCCTTCTTCGGAATGGTTGTGTCTGGAATTGGCATGGTCATGCTCGCGACGATCGAAGCAACCACCTCGGCAGCATTTGTTGTTGGATCGGCGATGCTTGTCGGCGTGGGCATCGGGTTCGTGATGCAGACCTTGTTGTACGTGATCCAGCGATTCACAGAACCCGCAGATATCGGAATGGCGACCTCGACGATCATGCTTGCTCGACTCCTTGGCAACTCACTTGGCGTCGCCATCGTCGGAACAATCTTCACCAACAGTTTGCTGAGCAGTGTCGAAGAGCGCCTTCCAGATTTTCCAGTTGATTCGATACAGGGCTCACCTCAAAAGATCGCGGAATTGTCCGAGGGGGTACGAGAAGAAATCCAATCTGCGTTTGCTCACGCATTGGCCAATGGCTTCTCGGCCATGATTCCCGTGATGGTGATCGGCGCAATCGTCGTTGGCTTCATCCCCGCCAAGCGCGTTCGAGACCGTCTGCGGAGCGCACCGGCAGAGATCCCGTTAGCGGAAGGCACCGCGCACGCGATGTAGGCACGTGTGATTGATCAGGCCGGTCGGGATCCCATAACGCTGGCTCGTTCCATGATTCGACGTTGCGGCCAATAGTCGCTTGACGCGTAGTGCTGCACGGCTCGGTTGTCCCAAAATGCAACTGAATCGGGCTGCCACTGAAAACGGATTTGGTACTCGACTGTCGCTGCCTGATCACACAAGTGATCGAGAAGCGTGGCACTTTCGTCATCGCTGAGCCCAACGATTCGGTTGACGAAATTACGGTTGACGTAAAGCAATTTGCGACCGGTACGTTCATGAGTGATTACGACCGGATGCGTGACGACTGGAAACATTTCACGGGTCTCGGCCAAGCGGTCTTCGGGAACGCTTCGTCCGAAGCTCTTCATGAAATCGTGTTCAGCCTGTAGGCCATCGATCTGCAGTTTGATCTTGTCGGAGAGTCCGTCGTATGCCGCGCCCATGTCCGAAAAGAGCGTGTCTCCGCCAACGTCGGGAAGCTCGATCCCATGAAGAATCGCTCCCATCGAAGGCGTTTCGCGCCAGGTGACGTCGTGATGCCAGGAATTTTCATAGCCGGCGACTTCGGCGGTCTTTTCGAATCGAACGAGTTCAGGCATCCCGGTATTCGATGGAATAAACGGGTGAATTTCGAGGGGACCAAAACGCCGTGCAAACGCGACGTGTTGGTCAGATGTCAAGGGTTGATCACGAAAGAAGATGACTTTGTAGTTGTCGAGAGCCAACTGAAGTTCAGCGATGACGTCCTCGGCAAGCTCAGTGGTGAGATCAACGCCTGAGATCTCGGCGCCGAGTGTCGAACCAATCTGAGCGACATCGAAGGTGTTCCACTCAAGGTCTGCCAAACGCGCACGTTCTTCGGCGAGGTGCGTGGCCGGTCCAACGGGAGTCCCGTCCTCCATGAATTTTCGAGAAGGTCCTAAGCCAGCGCTTGGATCCTTTTCGGGAACAAGTTGCGTTGTCATCACGCACATCTCCAGTCAGAGGAGGAAAGAGGCACGATATCTCAGACGGCCCAGAGAGGCGCTGAGATCACAGGTGGAACTACGGGCACTCGGTACGATGCGAGCGTGAGCAAAGCTTGGGTGCGTCGTCCAATCACCGTCTTGGGCGTGGTCGTAGGTGCACTGCTGCTCACGATCCTCCTTCCGCTCTGGGTTGTCCTCTCAGTTGTCTTCGATCTGGGATCGCGATCTTGGCGGCTGCCTACGTTGCGCCTCCTTTCCTTCGCATGGCTGTGGCTATGGCTCGAGACCTTTGGTGTCACTGGCGCAGCGCTGATTTGGGTCACGGGTCAAGGACACAATCACCGAGCAAATTACGCATTACAGCGATGGTGGGCGAAGCGCCTGATTCGTTCGTTGCGAATCACCTGCGGGCTGACAATCGAGGTGGAGGGTGTGGAAGCACTCCCGATCGGTCCGCTGATTTGTCTCGGCCGGCACGCGAGTCTTGGTGACGCGCTTGTCAGTGCATGGATCTTTGGATCGCTTGCTAAGCGGTTCCCTCGTTATGTCATGAAGAAAGAGTTGCTCTTTGATCCATGTCTCGACGTGGTTGGACAGCGCATCCCGAACTACTTCGTTGATCGCGGATCAGCTGCGGTCCGACAAGAACTCACTGGTATTCGAACGATGGCTTCGAATATGGGGGAGAGAGACGTCGCAGTGATTTTCCCCGAGGGCACTCGCACAAATGACGCAAAACGAATTGGGCTCGTCGAGAGGCTTGAGCGTCGAGCTCCTGAGCGTCACGCGAAGATGATTGGACTGCAGCGGCTACTTCCGCCTCGTTCGGCAGGAGCTTCGGTGTTGCTTGAGGAGGTTCCCGGCGGTGACGTCGTGGTGATGTGGCATGTCGGCTTCGATGGGCTCGACACCTTCGCTGGGGTCCGCCGTCGAATTGCTCACGCTGAACCCTCTGCAAAGGTCGTCTTGGAGCTTCACCAAAGAGCCACAGTTCCGAGTGGCGAAGCGTTTGAAGCGTGGCTCGACGACCGTTGGCTTGAGATCGATGCAAAGGTTGTCAACGCTGACGAACAGCGGCGTTCATAATCAGTTCGGAAGAGCCGATAGTTAGTTGGCGGGACGAATGCGCAGGGTCCGCTCTTCGGCAGTGAGGCATTTGCCAGTGTTGCAATCGAATCGCCATCCGTGCAGCGTGCACACCAGTTCGTCGCCATCGATTTCGCCAAAGACGGCAAGATCAGCATCGCGATGTGGGCATGTGCGTTGCACGATCCAATCGCCAATCTGGATCTCTTCTTCAGCGATACCGCCTCGATCTGGGTCGGCTTTACGGAGAGCCTCTGCTTCGGTGCGAGCCATTCGCTCTTCAGAGAGTGACTTGAAGAAGTTGTAGACGTACTCGTTGAACGGACCTCGTCGCCACGCAGAGAACCGGCACGAGAGGAACAGAGAGTTGCTCCAATCAACCGCTCGTTCCGCCACGACTGTTTCGACAAGTCGACGATCAATGGTGAACCGAAAGCCATGGTCGCCTTCGTCCCATTCGTTCACGGTGCCATTGGGGAAGTCGATCGCAATCTTGAGCTCACCCATGTCGATCACGCAGATGTCGCCAACGCCATTACGCAGATTCGGTGCCGATGCAAGCAGCGGTTCCCACCATGATTTGAGTTCGGCGGTAAGCCCGGCGGTGGGTTCGGCCCATTTCGACTTCTGATCTTCGATAAAGGGCAGCCAGTCATTTTGGTAACTGCGGAGATAGGCCTCTTTGTTTTCGAAGATTGCGGAGAGCTCTTGGGACGAGCATGGGTGCGTGACATCGATGCGTTCGGGGGCGACCTCGATACATGTTCCCGGAATGGCAAGGATTCCGGTGTGGCCGGAGTCGGCGAGTCGATCCATGAAGGAGCGTTGATCAGGAAAGATGCTCAGTTCATCGCCAGTAATGATGTTGAGACCGAACAGGTCGGGATCAAGAAACGCTGGGGGACCAGCACTGGGCACTACGGCACGCGCGTCGAGGACTTCGACATATCGCATTGCCCGAGAAAACTGACTGTCGACTTTTGCGTCGATGAGCTCGCGCATCACATCGGCTGGCTCGTCGTACACCATCGGGTACCAGATCGCGCCGCTGTACTGCACCCAATGCAGATCGATTGGTCCGTGCGACGCGAGCGCCGCGAGATCGTGCGTGCGGCAATCGTTCTGATTGACAACACGCCCGGTTGCGTCGGAAACGACCAGCGCTGAATCGCCACCGGGTCCGTCAGTGATCGAAGTCTCGCAATGAATCGCTGCACGCGTGCTGCCGAGTAAATCGATCTCTTGGCCATCGACGGTATGGACGAAGTTCCTGAACCCGAGTGCGCGGAGGCGATTTTCTAACTCTCGGGTAGGGAAGCCGGGCAACAAAACAGTTGCGCTGCGATTGATGTGATCGGGGAGCCAACGTTCGTCGAAATGATCTCCGTGGATGTGGGAGATATAGAGATAATCCGGCGACTCGATACGCGCCATGAGCTCGTCAGATAACTGATCGTTGCGGGGAAAAACACACCAGGAACCGTGGAAGGCAGGAATGAACCATGGATCGCACACGATCGATACATCGGCGGTCTCGATGAGGATGCCCGCGTGACCGATCGATGTCGCCTTCATTGCTTCGACACTAGTGAAGGGATCACTCGCCGCTTCGATCCTCGTCCCGATTTCGCGTGACGCCGCAACGCGACGAGAGGCCCCATTGGGGCCTCTCGTTCTGAGAGCGGGTGAAGGTAATCGAAACCTCATAGCCGACTTGGAAGGACGGTGCTCTACCATTGAGCTACACCCGCAGGGATCTACAGGTTATCGCGAAAGAACTGGGCGCTAATTCCCGGGGGAGAGTTGTGCGCCGGCTGAGCCGGGTGCGGGCTCGTCCCATGCAGTGCCGCCGTTACGGCCTCCGAGTTCGGGGCATTCACCAGCGAACACACCCCATGAACATTCCCAGCCGGGAACGATCCAATCGTGGAGCATCCATACGTTGTCGAGGGCGACTTTCCTGCCACCCAACGCCGCGCAGTCTTCGGCACTCATCGCCTCGCCACCAATAATGAGTCCGCCCTTCGAGCAGAGGCCACCGTTGCTGTTGTGCTGATGCCAGATGTCGTTTCCTCCGGCAAAACCATCAGGAGCACCACCCGGACTGAAGACCAAGTAACTCAAGCCAACGATCTTTGAACTTGGCGACGTGCCGTCGAAGAGAAGCTCTGATGGCCGTGCCGGATTAAATCCAAAAGTAAGACGAGGGTTCGTGTAGTGCGCACCTATGCAAGGCACGAACCCTGTCGATTTGTTGTAACCCCCGGCTTCAGCGTCGGCGACAGTCGGATACTTGGCGACGACCGATCGAGCGAGCTCTTGTTGGGCGATGAGCTGTTCGCGTTCTGCTTGAGTGAGGACTACCTGGGGCGAGGGCCCTCGGTGGCTGTGTCCTTCAGCATCGATCGCGACTTGACCAGGAGATGCAGGAGGACCCGAGAGTTCACATGGGGTCGTTCCATCAAGAGCGGTTTCCTCCGCGTGGCCATGGCCCTCTGCTTCATGAGCAGAGGTGTAGGTGGGAGTGAGCATGAGTGCGCCAAGTACAACGGCGATGGTTCCGATCGCGAACGCTGCAAAGCGGAGCGAAACTCGATCGCGCGACTGTCGTTCGAGGAGGGCGGGGAATGAAAGAGCAACGATTGCGAGAACAATGATGACCCCTTCGATCACTGAGCTCACAATGTCGGGCGCCGAGAGAGATTCGGAACGCAATGCCTCAGGACCGACGGGGAGTCCGACGGTTCGAGAAACCACCCAGGTTGCGATGATGCCTGTATTCACGACAATTGCTGATGCCCAGACCCAACGACGGGGGCGAGCGACAATCAGGACGGCGAAGAGACATTGGTAGGCCGCGGTGACCATGAAGAACCAACCGTGGGCCCAGTCTTCGGAAAGGTGATGCGGTGCATAGCCAAAATGAATGGCACCTGCCGTGAGCGACAGAATCGCAGCGAGCCACCTAACCGTCTGGTCCCGATCGGAGAGACCGGGACCATCAGGCGAGTTCTGTGCTTTTCCAACCGAGTGCTCAGCGAGCTTCGGCGCTGCGTTGCTTCCAGAGTCCATTGAAGCCCCAGATAGTGAGTTTTCGGTTGTGCACGAGTCGGGGAAGGGAGATTCGAACTCCCGGCCTCCTGCTCCCAAAGCAGGCGCGCTACCAAGCTGCGCCATTCCCCGGCTTGCTCAGCGTACAACGAGTTCTGAGTGCCTCCGTTTCGAACTCGAAACCGGACCGAATTTCTCGGCTGGACGTGGTGCCAAATCGCACCGGTAGACTCGCCAACCTGTGAAATCAACTGTCGAAGCCCTCGAGGGCAACAAGGTCAAGCTGTCCGTCGAGATCGACGAGCAGGAATTCGAATCAGCCGTCGATGCGGCGTTCAAAAAGATCGCCCGTGAGGTGCGCATACCCGGATTCCGTCCCGGTAAGGCACCTCGTCGGGTTCTTGAGTCGCATATCGGCGCAGGTGCCGGTCGATCTCAAGCTCTGAACGATGCATTGCCGGAGTACTACTCCGACGCGGTGCTCGCGAACGAGGTCGATGTCATCGCTCCTCCGGAGATCGAGATCACCGGTGGTCAAAAAGGGGGAATCATCAAGTTCGACGCGATTGTCGAAGTTCGTCCCGTAATCACTGTGACTGGATACGCCGACATGGCGGTCGAGATTCCAGCGCCGACTCCTTCGGACGACGAAATCGATGCGCAGCTCGATCGATTCCGCAATCAATACGGCGATCTCGAAGTTGTTGAGCGCGCTGCTGGCTCTGGCGATTTTGTCACGGTCGATATCGAAGGCTCACAAAACGACGAAGTTCTTGAAGGCCTTGTGGCGAGTGCGTACCTCTACGAGGTTGGTTCCGCAGGCATCGTTCCCGAGCTCGACGAGCAACTCGTCGGCGCAGCGGCTGGCGACACTCGTTCGTTCGATGCAGCTCATCCCAACGGTGAAGAGGAAGACCCACTCCATTTCGAGGTCACCGTCACCGAGGTGAAAGCCAAGGTTCTGCCCGAACTCAACGACGAATTCGCTGCTCAGGCATCAGAGTTCGAGACCATGGCGGCATGGCGCGAGGATCTCGTCACCCGCATGACCGAAGTTCGCAAGGCACAGTCGCAAATGATGGTTCGCGAAAAGATCGGCGAAGCTCTTGCTGAACTCGTCACCGACGAACTCCCCGAGCCTCTTCTCGCCGCTGAAATGAACGAGCGCCTTCAAGATATGGCGATGCGTCTGCAGGCCCAGGGTCTGTCGCTTGAGCAGTGGCTTCAGTTCTCCGGCACCGACACCGAGCAGTTCCTTGACGATCTCAAGACCACTGCTGATCGTTCTGCTCGCGTCGATCTTGCCCTTCGTGCCATTGCGTTGGCTGAGTCCATCGAAGTACTCGAAGAAGATCTGGACATCGAGTTCGAGGCTGTGGCGGAACGAGTGCAGCAGGACAGCGATGTTGTTCGCACTCAGCTCACAGAGGCCGGACATCTTCCCGCCCTGAAGACCGACATTTCGAAGCGCAAAGCTCTCGATTGGCTGACCGAATCGGTCCGCATCTCGGATGAAGCTGGCAACAGCATCGTTTTTGCCGATCTTGCAGTCGCAGATGACGAGGATGGCGATACCGTGCCGGAAACCCCAGCGTCCGAGGAGGACGAAACCGAGTGACCGAATCCAGCGGCTTGGCCAACCTCAAGATCAGCAACTACATCCCGAATCCGACGGTTATCTATGAAACCAGTCGCGGTCAGACCATCACGGCCGATCTCTATTCGCGTTTGCTGAAGGAAAACATCATTTTCATCGGCACCCCGATCGATGACACCGTTGCCAATCTCATCTGCGCCCAGCTGCTGCATCTCGAGTCGGAGAATCCCGACAAGGACATCAACATCTACATCAACAGCCCTGGTGGCGATGTTCTTGCTCTCATGGCGATCTACGACACCATGCAGTTCGTCAAGCCCGACATCATGACCATTTGCTTTGGTCAAGCTGCCTCCGCGGCTGCCGTTCTTCTCGCTGCCGGCACCCCCGGAAAGCGCCTTGCCCTGCCTCACGCCCGTATTTTGATTCACCAGCCCTATGCCGGTGCTCAGGGCCAGGCCACCGATATCGAGCTGGCGGCCCGAGAGATTCTCCGCATCCGATCCCTCCTGGAAGAGGTCCTTTCCTTCCATACAGGGCAGACCCAAGAGAAGATCCACCGGGACACCGACCGGGACTTTGTAATGTCTGCAGAGGAAGCAAAGGACTACGGGATCATCGACGAGGTGATTTCAGTCCGGGAGCTCGCCGATACGAGCGGCCCAATCACGGCCGTTCGCTAAGACTCAACAGACCAAGGGGTACCCCAACGTGGCCAAGTTCGGAGATGGTGGCGAACTTCTGAAGTGCTCGTTTTGCGGGAAGTCCCAGAAGCAGGTCAAGAAACTGATCGCTGGTCCTGGTGTCTACATCTGCGACGAGTGCATTGACCTGTGTAACGAGATCATCGAAGAGGAACTTTCCGAAACCGGCGAGTTGTCTCTCGAAGAGCTTCCGAAGCCGGTGGAAATTTTTGAGTTCCTGAACGACTACATCGTTGGACAGGAACAGGCGAAGCGGATTCTCGCCGTCGCGGTCTACAACCATTATCGCCGAGTGCAGTACGGCGTAGCGCAGCGCGACGATGTCGAACTCGCAAAGTCGAACATCCTCCTCATCGGTCCGACCGGTTGCGGCAAGACGCTTCTTGCGCAGACTCTTGCTCGCATGCTGAACGTTCCGTTCGCAATTGCCGACGCAACTGCGCTCACCGAAGCCGGTTACGTCGGTGAAGACGTTGAGAACATTCTGCTCAAGCTCATTCAAGCTGCCGACTACGACGTCAAGAAGGCCGAGACCGGCATCATCTACATCGATGAAATCGACAAGGTCGCTCGCAAAGCTGAGAACCCATCGATCACCCGCGACGTTTCCGGCGAAGGTGTGCAGCAGGCACTGCTGAAGATTCTCGAGGGAACCACTGCATCGGTTCCACCTCAGGGTGGACGTAAGCATCCACACCAGGAATTCATTCAGATCGATACCACCAACATTCTGTTCATCTGTGGTGGTGCTTTCGCAGGAATCGACAAACTCATCGAAAGTCGAATTGGCAAGAAGGGCATCGGCTTCTCTGCTGAACTTCGTTCCGACAAGACCGATGTCGGTGCCCTCTACAAGAGCATCCTTCCGGAAGACCTCATCAAGTTCGGGCTTATCCCCGAATTCATCGGCCGGCTCCCAGTGATCGGCGCTGTCGCCAATCTCGACCGTGAAGCACTTGTCGAAATTCTCGTCGAACCTCGTAACGCTCTTGTGAAGCAATACCAAAAGTTCTTCGAATTCGAAGAGGTCGAACTTGAGTTCACGCCGGAAGCGCTCAACGCAATCGCTGATCAGGCGCTTGTTCGTGGTACGGGTGCTCGCGGGTTGCGCGCAATTCTTGAAGAGGTTCTCCTCGAAATCATGTACGACCTGCCGAGTCGCGAAGATATTGCCAAGGTCATCATTGGCGCCGAGTCGGTTATCGAGCGGACTGAGCCGATCTTCATCACTCGGGCAAGCACGCCGCGCACAAGCCGCCCTCGTCGCGCTGCGTCCTAAGTCGCAACCCTTCACTCCATTGCGTCCGACTCTGTGAACTTCAACGAATCACTCGCGTACCTCGAGTCACATATCAACCTCGAAGCAACTGCTGGCCTTATCCACGGCTTGTCGCTCGATCACATGCAGCGCCTCGTTGGTGTCCTCGGAGATCCTCAGGAGTCATTTCCAGTCATTCACGTGACCGGCACGAACGGCAAGGGTTCCACTGCCCGAATGATCACGGCATTGCTTGTTGAGCACGGGCTCTCGGTTGGCACGTACAGCAGTCCCCATCTCCAGCGCATCAACGAGCGCATCAGTTGGAATGCCGAGGCAATCTCCGACGAGCAGTTCGCAGCGGTGGTCACAGAGATCGCCCGTGTCGCACCGTTGTCGGGAATCACTCCCTCGTACTTTGAACTTCTCACCGCCGCTGCGCTTTTGTGGTTTGCCGAATCAGCGGTCGATGTTGCGGTCGTCGAGGTCGGATTGCTCGGCCGCTACGACGCCACGAATGTGTGCGAGGCCGCTGTCGCCGTCATCACCAATATCGGTCGCGACCACACCGATGGCGAAGGGGAGTGGAAGCAAGCGATTGCTACGGAAAAGGCCGGCATCATTACCGGAACGTCGACGCTCGTCACCGGAGTTACCGATTCCACGCTGAAAGCCATCTTCGATGCTGAGGGGCCCGAGCGGATGTACGCCGCCGATGTCGATTACGAGGTCGTCAGTGACCTCTATGCCGTTGGGGGTCATTTGATCGATCTCCGCACACCATTCGGCACCTATGAAGATCTTTTAGTGCCATTGCACGGCGCACATCAGTCCGACAACGCGGCAACGGCGATTGTTGCGGTGGAATCGTTCTTCGATCGATTGCTCGATGAGACAGTCGTTCAAGAAGCATTTCGGACAGTAACGATGCCGGGACGTTTCGAAGTGGTGTCGCACTCGCCGCTCTTGATTCTTGATGGAGCGCATAATCCCGAAGGGGCGCGTGCTGCAGCGTTGACATTGCGTGATGAGTTCGATGTCGCTGGTCGAAGAGTTCTTGTCATCGGGATGCTTGGTGGTCGCGATGTCGTCGAGATGCTTGAATCGCTCGATGTTCGTAACGCCGATCTCGTGATTGCGTGCACGCCCAACAGCCCACGTGCGGTACCCGCTGTTGACGTGGCGGCAGTTGTTCGGGCCATGGGCGTCATGGTTGAGCAAATCGATGATGTACCGACAGCTGTCCAGCGTGCAATCGATGTATCGACCGAAGACGACGTCATTCTCGTTGCTGGTTCTCTCTATGTCGCGGGCGCAGCACGCACCGCAGCCGAAGACATCACCCGTCGCGGCGATTGATTCAGGCCTCGGGGGCGAATCGCATCACGGTCGAAGGTTGGTCTAGCGTTCTCCGCATGGATCGCACGTTTATTATCTGCAAGCCCGATGCCGTCGAACGAGGCCTCGTCGGAGAAATCCTCGGTCGTTTCGAAGCTCGTAACCTCAAGATCGCTGCAGCTGAATTGCGCACGATCGACCGAGCCACCGCCGAGACTCACTACGGAGAGCACTCCGATAAGCCATTCTTCGGCGAATTGGTGGAGTTCATTACTCGTGGCCCGGCGTTGGTCGCAGTCATCGAAGGCCCCGAGGACACATGGCAGGTCGCCCGCACGATGATTGGTGCGACGAACCCGCGCGATGCCGCTCCTGGCACCATTCGTGGCGATCTCGGCATTCTCTTCACCGAGAACTTGATTCACGGCAGCGATGGTCCCGAAGCGGCCCAGCGAGAGATCGCACTTTTCTTCCCAGGGCTCTGATTTCAGGCGTAGTTGGTCCCGCTAAGGCCGCGGAGTAGCCTTTCCACAGGACGGAGAGAGTCACGCGCAGAACCGCGCGGGCTCGTTGGGACCGTCGTCTTTCCTCATTCTCTTCTGATCCGCACCTTCGTCGTCGCTCTCGCGGAGAGCAACGGGCCCAGAGCTCCAACGGGAGGCTCACCCCATGGCCGGGAATATCTTCAGCTCCATCTCTTCAAGTATCTCCAATTCGATCGCTTCACGTGACTCGCTGTCCAACATTGTTGGGCGAGACATGGCGGTCGATCTCGGCACGGCGAACACGCTCGTCTACGTCCGAGGCGAAGGAATCGTCCTCAACGAGCCATCAGTTGTAGCCATCAATATCAAAGACGGCCGACCAGTCGCCGTTGGCGCCGAAGCCAAGCGCATGATCGGCCGCACGCCGGCGCATATCCAAGCCATCCGACCACTCCGCGACGGAGTCATTGCCGATTTCGACATTTGCGAAAAGATGCTGCGCTACTTCATTCAGAAGGTTCACACATCGAAGTGGTCGAAGCCACGAATGGTCATCTGTGTTCCGTCTGGGATCACTCCCGTTGAACAACGAGCTGTTCAAGAAGCAGCGGAATTCGCTGGTGCGCGTAAACCCGCGTACATCATCGAAGAGCCAATGGCTGCTGCAATCGGTGCAGGTCTTCCCGTCCAAGAGCCAACCGGAAATATGATCGTCGACATCGGCGGCGGAACCACCGAAGTTGCAGTTATCTCTCTTGGCGGTGTTGTTGCGTCACAATCGGCTCGAGTCGGTGGTGATGCACTTGATGCAGCGATCATCAACTACATCAAGAAGGAATACAGCCTTGCCCTCGGTGAGCGCACGGCGGAAGAAGTGAAGATGGCGCTTGGCTCCGCGTGGCCGTTGGAAATTGAGTTGCACGCCGAAATCCGTGGTCGCGACCTCGTGACCGGCCTTCCGAAAACCATTGTCACTACGACTGAAGAAATTCGTGAAGCGATCGAAGAGCCCGTTGCCGCGATCGTCGACGCGGTCAAGGTGACGCTTGATAAGACCCCACCAGAACTTTCAGCCGACATTATGGAACAAGGCGTTGTTCTTGCAGGCGGTGGAGCCCTCCTCCATGGGATCAGTGAGCGTCTTGAACATGAGACAGGCATGCCGATCGTCATTGCGCAGAACCCACTTTTCGCCGTCGCTATCGGTTCCGGCCAATCGCTTGAAGAGTTCGATGCCCTGAAGGGCGTCCTCTTCTCGTCGACCATCCACTGAGTCGAAAAAAGACATGGCATCGTCGCGACGCGGTGGGCGGTCACGCATCACCATCAGCCTTCTGCTGATTTCTGCGGTACTGCTGCTTACTCTCGATGGTCGTGGCTTCGGCCCTATTGATTCGGTACGTAGCGCCGTGCTCACGGTGCTTTCGCCGTTGGGTGGAGCCGCGTCAAGTATCGCCAGCCCTTTTCGCAACGCGTGGGACAGCGCGTTTGATCAGAATGATTTAAAG
>JBIIVE010000100.1:0-6574 GCA_044339605.1 Acidimicrobiales bacterium | reverse complement strand
TTCTTCGATGCCCTGAGCGAGAGTGTTCCAGGCGAGCGTTGCGCACTTAATGCGAACCGGGAACTTCACGACGCCTCGGAGTGCTTCGAGATCGCCAAGTTTTACCTCGGGTGCGTCGATTGGCTCGGTGGTCTCGGCCCCTTCGAGGGAATTTTCGTGAATCGACATCATGGCCTTGAAAGCACGTGTGAGATCGTCGATCTCGGCAATGGTCTTGCCCTTCACAGCAGCCGACATCATCGATGCGGATGACTGGCTAATTGAACAGCCTTGGCCAGCAATGCGAATGTCGGCCACGCGACCATCGGCATCGAGGTCGAGGTACAGCACGATTTCGTCTCCGCATAGTGGATTGAAACCCTCGACGCGATGTGCCGGAGGGGTTTCAAGCTCGCCGCGATTACGCGGGTTGCGGTAGTGATCGAGGATGATTTCTCGGTAGAGGTCTTCGAGGCCGGGCATTGGCGGCACTCCCTGTGCGTGGTGTGTGAATGAGCGTAGGGGACTAGAGGGTGAAGAACGCGCCAGTTGCGTCGAGGGCGTCAGCGAGAGCGTCGATATCGGCGGTGTCGTTGTAGACGTAGACCGAGGCGCGAGCAGTGGCGCCAATGCCGAGGAGTTTCATGAGCGGCTTGGCGCAATGGTGGCCGGCGCGAACGCAGACCGCGTGCTGGTCGAGAACCTGGGAGATGTCGTGGGGGTGCAGGCCGTCGAAATCGAAACTGAACACGCCGCCGCGCTCAAGCGGGCTTGATGGACCGTGGATGCGGATGCGATCACCAAAGCGTTGGTGAAGCGTCGAGATTGTGTACTCGGTAAGTGAAATCTCGTGCGCTCGGATGTTGTCCATGCCAACGCCGTTGAGCCATTCGACGGCCGCGCCAAGTCCGATGATTTCAGCAATGGCTGGCGTGCCTGCTTCGAACTTCCAGGGAAGATCGTTGGTTGTAAATCCGTCGAGGCGAACATCGCGGATCATTTCGCCGCCACCAAGGAACGGAGGCATTGCTTCAAGAAGATCTTCACGTCCGTAAAGAACCCCGATGCCGGTGGGTCCGCACATCTTGTGCCCAGAGAACGCAAGGAAGTCGGCGCCGAGTTCTTGCACGTTCGTTGCGCTGTGGGGCACGGACTGGCAACCGTCGATCATGCTGATTGCGCCGACCTTGCGGGCGGCGTCGGTGAGTGTGCGAATCGGGTTCATTGTTCCGAGCACATTCGACATTGCGGTGACAGAGAGGACTTTGGCGCCATCGAGAAGCGTGTCGAGTTCGGTGAGATCAAGGCGTCCCTCGGCGTCGAGCGGAATCCAACGAAGTTGAATACCGATCTCGGCAACGAGCATGTGCCACGGAACGATGTTGGCGTGGTGCTCCATATGGCTGAGCACGACGACATCGCCGGCAGAAAGGTTTGCTCGTCCCCAGCTCTGCGCGACCATGTTGAGAGCTTCGGTGGCGTTCTTGGTGAAGATGATTTCGGAGGAGGAACGCGCGCCAATGAAATCGCGAACAAGTGCTCGAGCGAGTTCCATGCGGTTCGTGGCTTCTTCAGCGATCATGTAGACGCCACGATGCACATTCGAATTAATCGTGCGGTAGTAGTCGTCCATCGCGTCCAGAACAGCAAGCGGTTTCTGCGAGGTGGCGGCCGAGTCGAGATAGACGATTGGTTTGCCGTGCACCTCGCGCGAAAGAAGCGGGAACTGGGCCTTCATTGCGGTCCCATCAATCGGGTCGAGGCCTACAGCCATGCGTCGTATCCGTCGGCTTCGAGCTTGCGTGACAGTTCGGGACCGCCCGATTCAACGATGCGGCCGTTGATGAGCACGTGCACGAACGAAGGGTTCAGCTCATCGAGAAGTCGCTGGTAATGCGTAATGGCGAGAATGCCGAGTTCCGGACGTGCGGCAAGAACTTCGCGCACGCCTTTAGCGACGATGCGCAATGCATCGATGTCGAGGCCGGAATCGGTTTCGTCGAGGATGGCGATGTCAGGCTGAAGGATGGCCATCTGGAGGATTTCGTTGCGCTTCTTTTCGCCGCCAGAGAAACCTTCATTGAGGTAGCGGTCGGCGAATGAGGGATCCATATCGAGACGTGTCATCCAGTCCATGATCTCGAGTCGCAATTCGAGCATGGAAAGGTCGATGCCGCGGCGGGCCGACCAGGCTTGGCGGAGGAAGTTCAGGACCGAGACGCCCTGAATCTCTTGCGGGTACTGGAACGCAAGGAACATGCCGGCCTTGGCCCGAACGTCGGTGGACCAATCGGTGACGTCGTCGCCTTTAAAAAGGATGCGGCCCGAGGTGACCTGATACTCGGGGCTTCCGAGAAGGGCAGATGCGAGGGTCGACTTGCCGGAACCGTTGGGGCCCATGAGTGCATGGACCTCACCTGCGCTGATGACGAGGTTGACGCCACGCAGGATCTCGACGGGATTCTCACCTGCGGTAGAGACGTGAAGATCCTCGATGCTGAAGAGGGGGGACATGCCTGCAGTCTAGAGCCACGGGGGGATTCGCACTACCGCCGTAGGAGAAATTACCGACCTCAGCACCGAGGGCTACCAGCCTCGGTCGACCCATTCCTGCAGATGGGGTCGTTCAGAGCCGATGGTGGTCCAGTTGCCGTGGCCCGGAAGGACGATGGTGTCGGCGGAATAGGTGAAGAGTCGCTGATCGAGCGAGTCGATAATCGTGGCGAAATCTCCACCTTCGAACGAGGTGTTGCCAGGGCCGCCGGGGAACAAGGTGTCGCCGGAGAACAGCAGCGGGCTTCCTTCAAGGGCGAAACACATGGATCCGCGAGTGTGGCCAGGCGTGGCGATCGTGCGGAGACGAAGTCGACCAACCTCAATGACGTTGTCATCTTCCAAAATGCTGTCGTAGGCCTCGAGCATTTCGGAATCGGCTGCAGTAACGGCGACGTCGTAGCCCGCATCTCGAATAGCGGGAACGGCCTGAATGTGGTCCCAGTGGCCATGGGTTTCGATCACACGGCGCACGCCGAGTGCGGTGCAGAGCTCAAGCAAGCGTTCATGTTCATTCGCAGCGTCGATGAGAACGCCATCGCCGGTCTCGGTGCAACGAATGACAAAGACGTTGTTGTCCATCGGGCCGACCACGACGGCATGGACTTCGTATCCGGTTTCGGCAAGGAGCAGCGTCATAGGCCCATTCTCGCAGGGGATTGGTCGCTCAGGGGTGCTGCTGGGTCATGGGAGCAATCGTTGGCGGGCGGTTCGGGCCGGCCAGGCCATCTGCGTTCCCTGATCGAAACGAATCGGGCCAGAGATGTGCCGCACGCCCCTTGGGTCGGCTAGAACTACCCCCTGCGGCAGTTGCCGCGACGACCTAACCGGCGGGGGATCCACCCCCGTTCGCTACCGGAGGCCACCGCCATGAACTTCGCCTTCTCTGAAGAGCAGGAAGAGCTCCGCAACATCGTTCGTCAGTTCCTTGAAGCAAAGTCTTCCGAGGCCGATGTTCGTGAGCAGATGGACACCGAGCGTGGTTACGACCCCGTTGTGTGGGCACAGATGGCCGAGCAACTTGGTCTACAGAGCCTCACCATTCCTGAAGAGTTCGGTGGCCAGGGTTACGGCTACGTCGAACTCATCGTTGTTCTTGAAGAGATGGGCCGTTCGCTTCTGTGCGCGCCGTACTTCTCCTCTGTTGTTCTTGCCGCCAACGCCGTGATGCAGTCCGGTGACGATGCCGCCAAGGCCGCGATCCTTCCGGGCATTGCGTCGGGTGAAACCATTGCCACTGTTGCCTTCACCGAACCGAACGGTCGCTGGGACGAATCAGGTATCGAAGCAACTGCCAAGAACGACGGCGGAACCTGGAAGATCAATGGCACCAAGTCCTACGTCATCGACGGCCACACCGCGAACGTCGTCATCGTTGCCGCCCGCACTGCCGCTGGCGTGAGCCTCTTCTCTGTGGCTGGCGATGCTGCTGGCCTTACCCGCACCGCACTGGCCACCATGGACCAGACCCGCAAGCAGGCGAAGCTCGAATTCAGCAACGTCGAAGGAACGCTTATCGGTGCCGACGGCGCTGGCTGGAGCGTTCTCTCCACTGTTCTTGATCTTGCTGCTGTCGGCCTCGCTGCCGAGCAGGTTGGTGGCGCTCAGATGTGTCTCGACATGGCTGTGCAGTACGCCAAGGATCGAGTGCAGTTTGGCCGTCCGATCGGTTCGTTCCAGGCCATCAAGCACAAGTGCGCCGACATGCTGCTCGAGGTCGAGTCCGCCAAGTCCGCTGCGTACTACGCCGGCTGGTGTGCATCAGAACTCAACGACGAACTGCCTGCGGTTGCGTCGCTTGCGAAGGCCTACTGCTCCGATGCCTATTTCCATGCGTCTGCCGAGAACATTCAGATCCACGGTGGTATTGGTTTCACCTGGGAACACCCGGCACACATGTACTTCAAGCGTGCGAAGTCTTCAGAACTTCTCTTTGGTGATCCCACCTATCACCGTGAGCTTCTTGCTCAGCGCATCGGCATCTGATCCGCTGACTACAGCGACGAGCCGATCATGATCGTCGTCTTCATCATCCTCTCCGCGTTTGCGGTGGTGGCTATCGGACTTGTTGCCGTTGGACGTCTCGCAGGTCAACTTGCTGAGCAGCCTCGTCCGGCGGTCTATGACCGAGCCGAAGCGGTTGACTTTGTTGCTGATCGTCTACCAGACGATGTCACAGCGCAATTGACCTACGACGAACTCGCGCAGCTCCTGCAATGGCATCTCGACTATCTCGCAGAATTAGGTGTCGCACGGGCTCAAGGCGTCGAGCACGTGGCCAGTGGGCCACTCATGGCTGCTGAAGACGACGCATTGGCGTTCGTGATCGGTCGAGCAACCGACGCTGGTCTGGATGTTGAAGATGTGACAGTGGTGCAGGTGATCGAGGGCAACGAAAAGTACCTCGAGGCCATCGGGGCCATTGGCACTCAACTTCCGATGCCAGAGGACCCGACCGGCAAGTAATCGCTGGCAAAAGAGCGGGCGGTGGTTCTCCGCCGTCTACGATGACGCCATGCATCGTCCAACGAAGTTCGAACACAACCGTTGGGTGGGCGACAAGCGCACGCAGGTCGTCTACGACGTCGACAACATCGATGACCCTTCCATCATCGAAGAACTGATGGAAGCTGAGACGTTCATTTGCTTCGGACCAGACACGGTCGACGAAGCACGCAATCGTTGCTACAAGCCCTACAAGGGCAATGGCAGCGGTCTCGTCGACGCAGAAGCCTGATTGTCTCCGACCGTGGAGAAGCTCTTCCGGTCCGGCGATAGTGAACTTGCAGGACACTTGGCGCGCCCGCGTATCGCGCCCGGTACGTCAGTGCCTGGGCTACTGATCTGTCATGGCTTTCCCAATCTGAATCAGGGCGGCGCGCTTTCGGCTCGATCGTTCCCTGAACTCGCTGAACGCATCGCCACCGAAATGGGTTGGATGGTGTTGGTCTTCAACTTCCGCGGCGCTGGCGATTCCGGAGGCAACTTCTCTTTGCACGCCTGGCGAGACGATCTACTTGCAGCGGCCGCGTATCTACGCACCGTTGAAGGCGTGCACGGCGTATGGGCGGCCGGATACGGAACGGGTGGCTCTCTATCGATTGCAGCCGCAGCGCTCGATCCCGAGATCCGCGGTGTCGCCGCGATGGGATCACCTGCCGACTTTGACGATTGGGCGAATCATCCGCGGTTACTTCTGCAGCATGCACGCGCCACCGGAATCATTCGTTCGGCTTCCTTCCCATCGAACTTCGACGAATGGGCGAAGGAAATCCGCGACGTGCGCGCGGTTACAGCGATTCGATCGGTCGCGCCTCGTCCAGCACTGATCATGCACGGCTCGGAAGACGACACCGTTCCGGTGTACGACGCCCGAGTGCTCGCCGATGCGCATGGAAGCGCCGACCTCCGAATCATCGAAGGCGGTGCGCATCAGTTGCGCCATGATCCGCGCGCCGTTGCCGTGCTGCTCGGATGGCTCGACAGGCAGCGCGCTGCTGCGGCCGCTGAACGCGCGGGTTGAACTAACTCAGAAGCGGGTTGGGCGCATCGGGATCGATGCCGTGATCAGAAATCGCCGAAGCAACAACCGATGCATCGATAACTCCGTCGGCAGCGAGCGCTGAGAGCACAGCGATTTCAATATGTGCAGCGTCGATTTCGAAGAATCGTCGCAACGCTTCGCGAGTGTCGGAGCGACCGAATCCGTCGGTGCCTAGTGAGATGAAACGCTTGGGAACGTACGGGGCAATTTGATCAGGAACGGACTTCATGAAGTCGGTGACAGCGACAATCGGGCCGGGGGCTGCTCCGAGTTGTTGGGTGACTTGTGCCGATCGTGGCGTGTCGGTCGGGTGAAGTCGGTTCCAGCGTTCGACCTCGAGGGCGTCTTCTCGAATCCGCTTGTAGGAAGTTGCACTCCAGAGTTCGGCGCCGATTCCGCGTGCGGCGAGCGCAGCTTGGGCATCGCGAGCGCCTTGATTCATCGTTCCGGAAAACACGATCGTTGCTTTTGCCTCGCAACCTGTTGGAGCGTCGGCCC
>JBIIVE010000099.1:0-6650 GCA_044339605.1 Acidimicrobiales bacterium | reverse complement strand
TCTTGGCCGACATTGCGTTCTGGCCAATCACCTTCCAAGCGTTCGCTCTCATCAGCATCGCGGTCGTAGCGGTAGTTGTTTGGTTAGGACTTTCCCGGATTGGCGATCTCTCGATTGAGCATGCATTGCGCCGCGCCGGACTCGTTTCGCAGTTGCGTTTCGCCGTCACACTTCAAGACGTTCGAACCGTTGTGCTTCTTCGCCGGCAGTTGTCTCAAGAGAATGCTCGACTCCGTCCTTGGATTCGAATCGGCCGATCAAAAAAGAAGAGTTTCATTCCCCCAACATGGAAACGCGATTGGCAGAGCTACCTGCGATTCCCCCTCCCCCGGCTCCTTCGCATGGCAATGTTCGGCGTCATCGCCGGACTTTCACTCGGAGCATTGTGGCGCGGCACCATTCCAATGATCATCGTTGCCGGCCTTGCGCTCTACCTCGTGGCCTACGACGCATCGGAACCAACAGCTCAGGAAGTTGATCACCCCACTCGGTGGGAAAGTTTTCCTGAAGCGCCTGGTGTCTTGATCCTGCAACATGTTGCTGCGGCATTTGTCGTCATGACATTTATCAGCGCGATCGTCGCCGCCTCTGCGTTGATCCTCGTCCCGTTCGCTGTTGTTTGGAAACTCGCACTCATCATGTTTGTGCCGGTCGCTCTCGCTGCCGCAGTCTCGGCAATGATCAGCACCGCTCAAGGCGCACCCAATATGGCCGGTCTTGCCGGGCTTGGTCCCGATGTCATGGGCTGGGTCATGATCGCCCGACTCATCATTCCCCCAACAATCACCGTCGTCGCCCTCCTGCCCCTACTCAGCGCTGGGTCTGACCCCAACGCCATCAACACCACCAAAGTCGGCAATGCAACGGTGTACTCACTGTTCGCCGTCGGCGGTGCCATCCTTTACTTGCGCACACGGAAGCCGAAGCACCTGTGACCTCAGCATTCGCACTACCCAAACAACCACCCACTCCCGCTACTGAGCCGCGTCTGAAACCCGACGCAGCACTGCAGACCCTCGACCTTTCGAAGGACTACGGCGATGGCATGGGACTCATGACCGAACTCGATCTCGTCATCGGCACGGGCGAACTCGTGATGTTGGTTGGCCCCAACGGCGCCGGAAAATCAACATTCCTCGGACTCGCCGCCGGGATGCTCGAGCCAACAAACGGTTGGGCGTTTATCGCAGGTAGCCCCGCCGGCACCGTCCATGCACGCGCTGCGCTCTCGTATCTGCCTGACAATCCGGTGTTGTACGACGACCTCAGTCTCGGTGAACACATCGAATACGTCGCTCGCCTTCACAAAACCGTCGATTGGCAGGACTATGCCGACGACCTTGTCGATATGTTCGGACTTGGCGACCGCATCGACGATCTTCCATCGCGATTTAGTCGCGGCCTCAAACAAAAGACTGGTCTCATCCTCGGGCTTATCCGTCCGTTCACTCTGATGCTCGTCGACGAACCCTTTGTTGGCCTCGACACCCCTGGCCAAGAAACGCTGGTGGAAATCATGAGCGATGTCGTTGCCCAGGGCGCAACGATTATTTGTTCGACCCATCAGCTTGATCTTGTTCCCAGCGCAACGCGGTGTGTCGGATTGCGCGACGGAGAGCTTGCCTACGACGGCCCCGCTACTGCAGCAAAGATCCGCGAACTTGTTGGCGGCGAATAGAACGTGGCCGAGACGCCCTATCGGAAAGGCATTCTTTCTGAGCCTCTCGATCTCGACGGGGACACACCCCATTCTCGTCAAAAACCAGCGGTCATTGCTGCAACTCCCGGCCTTGAAGTTGAAGTCCGAGGCACGCACCTCTGGGGCGTCATCGTTGAATGTGATTCATCGTTCGTCACACTCCGAGATCGTCAAGGACGAGACCACAAAATCCGATTACGAGATGGCGCGTTCGATGTAAAAGGCCGACAGGTCACCTTGGCTCAACCCAAAGCGTCGAGCACCGCGACGGCAACGCGCACTGCTTCGGGTTCCGTTGCGATGCCTTCTGCGCCGGCCCGCATGGCACGAGCAAGTCGCCTGCTTGTGGAAGGCGTACACGACGCGGAACTCGTGGAAAAGGTATGGGGAGACGATCTTCGCGTCGAGGGCGTCGTTGTTGAACTTCTTGACGGCGCCGACAATCTGCATGAAATCGTTCGGTCATTCGGGCCACGAAGCGGACGGCGCCTTGGCGTCCTTCTCGATCATCTCGTCGACGATTCCAAGGAATCTCGAATCGCCGCAGGAATCGACCATCCCGATGTTCTTGTCACCGGCCATCCCTACGTCGACATTTGGGCTGCGGTGAAGCCCTCTGTCGTCGGCATTGCTGCGTGGCCAGACATTCCCAAAGGTCAACCGTGGAAAGAAGGTATCTGCGCAGCGCTTGGCGTCGATGACCCCCGGTTGTTCTGGAAGAAGATTCTCAATTCCGTGTCCTCCTACGCCGACCTGCAACCACCACTGGTGGGCGCAGTCGAGCAACTCATCGACTTCGTCACTGAGCCTTCGTAATCGGCCGCCGCTGCCACGGGTAGCGTTCCTGACATGACCGACTCCGCCGTGACCTACGAACTCCATGACCGCGTCGCCCTAATTACGATCGATGACGGCAAAGCCAACGCCATCAGCCACCCGATCGCTGCCGGCATTCACGATGCACTCGAACAGGCAAAGACCGAAGCGGGCGCAGTCGTACTGGCTGGGCGTCCCGGTCGGTTTTCCGCCGGCTTCGATCTTTCGGTCATGACATCGAGCCCCGAGGCAGCCCGCAATCTCCTCAAGGCTGGCGCCGACATCGCCATTGAGATTCACGAGTTCCCCATGCCGGTGGTCATCGCATCAACCGGCCATGCACTTGCGATGGGCGCAATCTTGCTCATGTCCGCCGACGTTCGTATCGGCGCAGAGGGCAACTACAAGATCGGTCTCAACGAGGTCGCTATCGGGATGCCCGTCCCCAAGTTCGCCGTTGAACTCGCGCGTACGTCACTTTCAAACGCCGCATTCACCGCTGCGGTCAACCTTGCAACCGTGTATGACCCTGCTGGCGCGGTCAGTGCTGGCTATCTCGATCAGGTTGTGGCCGACGACGCGGTGCTCAGCACCGCCCTTGCGCACGCGTCCGAGCTTGCCGAACGACTCGATGCCGATGCATTTGCACTCACCCGCGCGAACTGCCGCGGCGCATCGCTTGATCTCATTCGCAGCGGCCTCGCCGCCGACATCGCAACCTTCGTCGTGAAGGTTCCCGAAGCCTGATCAATCGTTGCCGAATCACTTCTTCGGGGACGATTGCTTCACGCTCTCGGAAGCACCACCATGCGCACTGTGCACAGCTGCTATTGCCCCGTGCTCGTGCAAAAACCTGTCGGATAACACCCCGAAATCTTTCCCAAAGGTTCACCTTCCGCTCACCGGGTTCATCTCGGGTTTGCCTAGCAGGCCACAACACTTTGCACACCAGATGTGTTGAGGCGTTCCCAACCGCTAGGAGTCAACGTGAACCCACCTATTGCACGTAGCCTCACTCTCGTGAACGAAACAGATCTTGCACTTGCGACCATCCATCCCGACCGGCAGCTCTCCTTCGAAGGCGCATTCAACTTTCGGGATCTCGGTGGCTACACCACCGTCGATGGCCGGATGGTCAAATGGCGCACACTCTTTCGCGCAGACGCCGTTCACCGCTTACCCGACTCCGAGTTAGACCAACTTGCAGAAATCGGACTGCGAACGGTCATCGATCTACGCACCGGATCCGAAGTTGATGAGGGACACCTTCATGACCCTCATCGCGGCATTACCCACGTCCATCTCGATGTTCTTGGGCAGGTCTGGAAACCGCGTGATCTTGATGAAGACGCAGATGCACGGGTTGTACTCAGCGAACTTTACGTACACATGCTCGATATCGGAGCGCCTGCACTTTCGGAAGCGTTTCGAACCCTGGCTCAGTCAGAAAATCTCCCCGCCGTTTTTCATTGCGCAGCAGGCAAAGACCGAACCGGCGTCCTTGCCGCGATGGTGCTCTCCACAATCGGCGTTGCCGACCACGTGATTGTCGCCGACTACGCAATTTCGGGCACGAATATGGCTGAACTCATCGAACGCCTCAAGCGTGACCGACCCGAAGCACTCACTGCGATGAACGACCAGCCTTCGGCCTATCTCGCTGCCCCACCTGAAGCGATGGACCGGCTTCTCGCGCATGTGAACTCGGAATACGGATCAATGACCGGTTACGTGAAAAGCATCGGCATTGATTCAGACGTCATCGATGCGCTCGCGTCAGTACTCCTTGATTGACGCGAGTAGCAAAAGTGTCGTCAGCGACGCTTACGAGTAACAACGAGTACTGCGACGAGCGCAACAACCGCAGCAACGATCCCGATCACGAGTTTCGAACGGTCGGTCTCGCGCGATTGCACAACCGGAGTTTTGGTCCGGTCTGCGAGGTCGGACGGCACCTTCGGTGCGGTATCGATGAAGATTTCCTCGGCAACAGTGTTGCCACCCGACGTGACCTCAATGTCGATGCTCTCGGGGAGAACGGCGACTTCTGACATCGCGTCGAGGAAGGCGTCAACTGGCGCTGGTTGGTCAGCGGCGGGAGCCGGACGGTTCCGTGTCTTCTGCGGGTCATACGCCATGAGTTCCTCCGGAGGTTTCGATGGGCGCTGAATCCGCAGGAGCGGACACGGCCACACCAGACCGTGCCATCTCGGGGACTACCGCATCAAGCAGGTTGTCGAATTCCTGGGCTGCATCGCTTGCACCCTGGCGAGTACCGAGCCCATGGATAGGCAGCGACTGCGCCGAAGCTTCGGCAACCGCGGCACGCATGTGAACGGGGGCGAAGACCTGATCGCCGTACTGCTCGAGCAACATCGTGTGCCAGTAATGAGCGTCGCGAGTACGTCCGAGGCGGTTGACGGCAACGCCAGCGACCTCGGGACGACCGTTGCGGCGCGCTGCAATGCGAGAGATGGTGAGTTGCACGTTGGCAACACCGTCCGATGCCCACGCACCCGGTTCAGTAACGATGAGCGCCCGATCTGCGGCGAAAAGTCCGTTGATAGTGAGAAGACCCAACGAAGGCGGGCAGTCGATCACGACGAGGTCGTAGTCGTGGCCTTCAAGCGCGAGCTGCAAACGATCTTGTGCGCCAACTGGGTCGTTGGCGAGTTGCGGCTCACGAGACGAAAGCGCTGGAGTGCTGGCGAGCACGTCGGGGGCACGACCGCCTTCGAGGACCCACGCGGTGGGCACTGCGAGCGAACGAGCTGATCCGGGGCGATCGGCTTCAAGAGCGCTATCGACGGTGGTGGCGGCATCCCAGATTCCGAGGCCAGCAGTGGCATTGGCCTGTGGGTCGAGGTCGACCACAAGCACCTTTTTGCCACGGTTGGCGGCGGCAGAAGCAAGGCCCAAGGTGACCGTGGTCTTACCCACTCCACCCTTTTGGTTCACAACGGCGACGATTGGCATGCCTCAACGCTACGCGGCGAGGGTCCCGTTTCCAGCGATACCGGGCCCAAAAAGGCTGGTTGAGACGGAATAACAACGGTCGAATCGGTGCTGAGAGGGTGCATGACCATCTCTGAAGGCCAAACCGTCCCCGAGTTCTCGCTCTCTGATCAGGACGGCACCACCGTCACATCGGCTCAACTCCGTGGAGGATGGGCCGTCGTCTACTTCTATCCGAAGGACGACACACCGGGCTGCACTGCTGAGTCATGTTCGTTCCGCGACAACTTCGAGGCCTTCACCGATGCTGGCGCAAAGGTGATCGGCATCAGTTCTGATTCGGTGGAATCGCATAAGGCCTTCGCGCAGAAGCACAACTTGCCGTTCACACTGTTGGCTGACACCGACAGCGTCGTGCGTAAGCAGTTCGGTGTCAGCAAGACACTTGGCTTGTTGCCTGGTCGCGTCACCTACGTGATCGACCCCGACGGCATCGTGCGCAAGGTGTTCTCATCGCAGTTCAAACCAAAGAAGCACATCGACGAAGCGCTTGCGGTAATCAGTAAATCGTAAGTCGAAGTTATTCACAGATCACGAATTGAAGATTTCGAATACCGCGTCGGATCTTCCACGGCTGCGTCGGCGAAGCCGCGGGCTCTCAGCAGGCAGGCGTCACAGTGACCACAGGCTCCCCCATCGGCTGCCGGGTCGTAACAGGACATCGTGACGCCGTAGTCGACCCCTAGGGAGAGACCCAACTGGATGATCTCTGCCTTCGTGAGGTCAAGAAGCGGTGTGCGGATGCGCAAGCGCCCGCCCTCAATCCCTTCGCGGGTTGCGAGGTTGGCCATTTCTTCGAAGGCCGTTATGAATTCCGGCCGGCAATCGGGGTAGCCCGAGTAATCGACAGCATTCACTCCGATGAACACATCGTGTGCGCCGCGGGTTTCGGCCACCGCGATAGCGAAGCTCAAGAAGATCGTATTGCGAGCTGGCACATAGGTGATCGGCACCGAATCAACCGAGAGGTCGTCAACCGATTCGTGCTTCGGAACTTCAAGTGACTCATCGACCAATGCAGAACCACCAAAGGCAGCAAGATCGATATCGGCGATGAGATGTTCGACGCCCGCTGAGCGCGCGATCGCCGCGGCACATTCGAGTTCGCCGTTGTGACGCT
>JBIIVE010000098.1:0-6719 GCA_044339605.1 Acidimicrobiales bacterium | reverse complement strand
CGGGTTGGCTCGGGCTGGTCTGATTCGGTGCCCATGACTCGGAGTTTTGATTCGCACATCGAGAGTGGCATTCTCAGGTGATGGACTATTTGCGAATCTGGGCAGACGCTGATGGTGAGAGTCACTTTGAAGAGGTGACGCTTGATCGAGTGGTGAATCCTGCCGAACACGGAGTCGCCGAACTGTGGGTGTCACCTGGAGTCGATGTCGCCAACGTGCAATTTCTTACGGTGCAGGCACTTGATCAGGCACCTGCACCGCACAACGCGCCGCGTCGTCAGTTCGTTGTGTTTCTCGATGGCTGGGTTCGGATCACAGCAAGTGATGGTGAAACTCGAACGTTGCCGGCAGGCAGTGTTGTTCTGGCTGAGGACGAACATGGCAAAGGCCACGTCACCGAACTCGAACCTGGTGTTAGGCGAGTACTGCAGATTCCGCTGGATTGAGCAGAAGTCCGCGAAGCAGCGAAACCAAAAGTGCGTTGTAGGTCTCAACCGGATCGGCGAATGCGCACATTTCAAGAATTTCTAAAGCAACTGCTCCATGACACGCTGCCCAGAGTTCTTGAGCGACGAGTGCGGGATCGCCGGGGAGAAAGTGCTGGGTATCGATGGCCCGTTGCACTGCGGTGCTCAATTCCTCAAAGGAGCGAGCCGCAGCCAGAAACGATTCGTCAGAGGCCTCGAATCCGGGAACCACGCGGAGAAACATGACCGCGTAGGTGTCGGGGTTCTCAAGAGCGAAGTGTCGGTAGGCCGTTCCCATCTCCTGAATCGCGAGTACGGGGTGGCTAGAGGTTGTCGATGTGCGGAGGGCCTCGGCGAGTTGGGTGAATCCGTGCTCGAACACGGCATCGAAAACGCCATGCATGTCGCCGAAGTGGTTGTAGATGCTCATGGGAGCAACGCCGGCTTCGGACGCGAGACGGCGCACTGTTACTGAGTCGGGCCCTTCGGACCCGATGATTGCCAGTGCAGCCTCAACGATCGAACTTGTGACCTCGAGAGATGGAGTTCGGTGGCGTAGGGGCGCTGAGGTGGAGCGTTTTGCCATAGCCATAAAGGCACTATAGGTCAATGTTCCACTTCTGTGGATCATTGTTCTATAGTTCCCTTTACGCCCGTTTGCCCGTGGAGTTCCTGATGAATGCTGAAACTGTCTACCGCCGTCGTTGGTGGATTCTCGTTGTACTTGCGCTGAGCGTGTTTCTCGTTGTTGTCGACAACACGATCGTGAATGTGGCATTGCCCACGCTCAGCCGTGACCTGGGAGCCTCGACGACAGAACTCCAGTGGATCGTCGACGCCTACAGCTTGGTCTTTGCCGGTTTGTTGCTTGCCGCAGGCGGACTCGGCGATCGCCTCGGCCGAAAAGGAACGATGCAAATCGGGCTCGTCGTCTTTGCTGCGATGTCCGTTTGGGGAGCGTTCGCAACCAGTTCGGGACAACTCATCGCCGCTCGTGGGGCAATGGGTATCGGCGCGGCTCTCGTCTTTCCGGCAACGCTGGCGATTCTCACCAATGTCTTTACTGATCCAACCGAACGAGCAAAAGCGATCGGTGCATGGTCAGCTGTTTCCGGTATGGCAGTTGCTTTCGGACCCGTCACCGGCGGTTTACTTCTCGAGCACTTCTGGTGGGGTTCGATCTTTCTTGTCAACGTTCCCATTGTCGCGATTGCACTACTTGCCGGTTGGTTTCTTGTGCCTTCGTCGAAAGATCCCGATGCTGGTGCGTTCGATCGGGTCGGAACGATCACATCAATCCTTGCTATTGGCCTTCTCGTCTACACCGTGATCGAAGGACCGCATGCAGGTTGGACGTCGTTCAGAACGATCGGCGGATTCATTGGTTCGGCGGCGCTGCTGGCATTTTTCGTTTGGTACGAGCTTCGCCGCGAAAACCCATTGCTCGATGTCCGCGTGTTTCGTATCGCGCGCTTTAGTGCAGCTGCCGGCGCAATCGCAGCGGCATTCTTCACCCTCTTCGGGTTCATCTTCATCGTCACGCAGTACTTCCAATTCGTGCGCGGTTACTCAACGTTGTCGGCGGGCCTGCACACGTTGCCGTTCGCGATCTTCGCCGCAATCACCGCGCCAAACGCTGCACGGTTGGCGCTGAAGTTCGGACCGCGCCGCGTCGTTGGTACTGGTTTGCTCACGATGATGATCGGATTCATCATCATTGGTTTTTGCGACGCTGATACCGCGTACTTCGGACCAGTGGTGATTTCGATGGCGTTCATCGCAACCGGACTCTCACTCGTTACGTCTCCATCGACCGCTGCTGTTATGTCCTCGCTACCGAAGGAAAAGGCTGGCGCTGGCGCAGCAGTCAACGACACCACGCGTGAAGTTGGTGGAACCCTCGGAGTAGCTGTTGTCGGAAGCGTGTTCGCTTCGGTCTACGCGCCCAAGATTGGCGAGTTCCTCACGAAGTTCCCGCAGGTTCCCGCCGATGCTGTTGCCGCCGCCAAGGCATCAATGGCCGCCGCCATCATCGTGGCGTCCCAAGCTCCTGACGAGGTGCGGCAGTTGTTCGAAACGGCAGCATCAGACTCCTTCATGCAAGGAATGCGTCTTGCATGCTTCGTTTGTGCCGGTGTCGCCCTTGTCGGATCGATCGCAGCATTCGTCTTCCTGCCTGATCTGGAGTCACAAGAAGCCCCGCATCCTGGCGAATGGCCAGAGCTCGAAGACGTATAAGTGGCGATGGGGCCCGGGATCGCTCAAATCCCGGCTCTTTCGGGGCATGACGCTTGTCACTTCCGAATAGGGACAGTAACGTCTGTGCCTGTCGTCACCTCGGTGGCGGCTTAGGGAAGATCTCTATGACCGTCCCTGCATTCGTTCGAGTGCGCCGTAGTCCGGTTCTACTTGCTGTACCGAGTGAACCATCCGACGTTTGTCGGGATTCCAGTCATTTAAAAAAGGGGAAATCAGTGCCTATAGGCAATGGAACTACGTCGGTGGATAGCCGACCAAAGCGCCGCTCACGTGGCGTGGTGTTGGTTGTGGCGCTTGTCGCCGTGCTCAGCATCTTTGCTGCCGCTTGCGGTGGCGGCCGATCCGATTCATCGGATGGAAGCACCAACACCACAGCAAAGTCGACCTCGTCAAGCTTTGGAACCCTCGATACGCCTTGTGGCACGGGTGACGCAAAGGGCGCAACCCAGCAAGGTGTCACCGACACCTCAATCACCATTGGTTACGGCGATGACGCTGGTTACGCCGGTGCTCCTGGCCTGAACAAAGAAATGTCCGACGCGATGAAGGCCATGATCAAGTGGTGTAACGATCAGGGTGGCATCAATGGTCGTCAGATCACCGGTAAGTACTACGACGCCGCGATCATGGAAGCCAACAACCGCATGACCGAAGCCTGCACGCAGGTCTTCATGCTTGTTGGTCAAGGCTTCTCGCTCGATTCAGTGCAGGAACAGACCCGCCTTGGTTGCAAGATGGCATCGGTACCGACCTATACGGTGAGCCCGGCATTTGCCAATGGCGCACTTATGGTTCAGGCCGCTCCTAATCCAGTTGACAAGACGCCGCTTTCTGCGGCCTACCAGTTGACGGAGCTTTTCCCGGAAGCGGTGAAGAAGGCCGCGATTTTCACGGCGAACTATGCGGCAACAAAAGACACCACCGACAAAGCAAAACTGACCTTCCCTGCCGCAGGCTGGAATTTCCTCGATTGTGAGCAGGTCTACAACATCGGTGGCGAGTCCAACTGGACACCATTCGTTCAGCGACTTAAGGACTGCGGTGCTGAGATTGTGTACTTCTCTGGTTCACCGAATCCAAATTTCCAGAATGTTTTGGATGCAGCAAAGCGCATCGACTATTCGCCGAAATGGTTCTCAGAGTCAAACTTTTATGATGAGCCATTCGCCAAATGGAACACGGCAGGCCTCGGAGACAACGTTTTCGTTCGCTTGATCTACTATCCGTTTGAGCAGGCTTCCGACTATCCCGCAACGAAGCAGTACCTTGACCTGATGAAGGCTTCGGGCGGGAAAATCGGCCTTCTAGGAACTCAGGCCACCTCGAGTTTCCTCCTGTGGGCAACTGCTGCGCAGGCGTGCGGTAGCACCCTCACCACTGATTGCGTTCTCGGTAAACTCAAGCAGACAACCGAGTGGGACGGCGGTGGTCTCCACGCCAATACCAACCCTGGCGAGAACACCCCTTCCGATTGTGGTCTTCTAGTCCAACTGAAAGGGACCAGTTTCGTTCAGGCAGCACCAAAGTCAGGAATGGAGTGCGCACCGAAGTTCATCGCCAACGTGGCCGGTCCTCTTGTTGACGCCGCCAAGCTTGATGCCAATCGCATCTCGCAGGTAGCGAAGTAATTCCTGACGCTTCGGCGTCATGCAGAACTGAACAAGGGCGGTCACCGGGAAACCGGCGGCCGCCCTTGTCGGTTTTGCGAACGATCGCAACAACGACTTCACCGCACACGGAAGTATCGGATCGCTCTGTTGTGTGTGTTCGGGAGGGCTACTGTCATTCTTCGGAAACCAAGGGGGAAGTTCATGGGTGCAGGGAAACATTCGCGTAGGCCGCGTGTTGCAGTGCTGACGGTGGCTCTTGTCGCAGTTCTTAGTGTGTTTGCCGTTGCGTGCGGCGGCGGTCGATCCGATTCCTCAGGTGGGACCGCAACAACCAAGGCGCCGGCGGCGACGGACTTTGGCACGATGGCTTCGCCATGCGGGACCGGTGATGCGAAAGGTGCAACAGCACAGGGCGTCACCGACACGAACATCACTATCGGTTACGGCGACGACGCTGGGTATGCCGGTGCTCCTGGTTTGAACAAAGAAATGTCCGACGCGATGAAGGCCATGATCAAGTGGTGTAACGATCAGGGCGGCATCAACGGACGTCAGGTCGTCGGCAAGTACTACGACGCAGCGATCATGAATGTTTCCAATGTCATGACTGAAGCGTGTTCGCAGGTCTTCATGCTTGTGGGTGAAGGCTGGTCGCTTGATTCGGCTCAGGAGAAGGTGCGAGTCGGATGCAAGCTTGCCGCAGTGCCGACCTACACGGTGTCACCACAATTCGCGAACGGCCCGATGATGGTGCAACCGTCGCCGAATCCGGCTGATTACTACGGTGCAGCGAACGCGTTCATCTTCGCTGAGAAACATCCAGAAGCAGTGAAAAAGGCCGCGACGATGTATGCAAACTACGCAGCCACTCAGGACTCAACTGAGAAGGCTGTGATCGCGTACAAGCAAGCAGGTTGGACATTCCTCTCTTGTGATCAGGTGTACAACATCGGCGGTGAATCCAACTGGACTCCGTTTCTTCAGCGATTGAAGGACTGCGGCGCCGAGGTTGTCTATTTCTCCGGTTCACCGAATCCAAACTTCCAGAACGTGCTCGACGCTGCGAAAGCGATTGGGTACAACCCGATGTGGATGCTTGAAGCGAACTTCTACGATTCAAACTTTGCGAAGTGGAACACCTCTGGCAATGGCGACAACGTCTATGTGCGTATGACGTACTTCCCGTTCGATCAGGCCGACAAGATCCCGGCAGTAGCGAAGTATCTCGAAATCATGAAGGCGAACAACGCAACCACTGGGCTCTTGAGCGCGCAGGCATCGGCTGCGTTCTTGTTGTGGGCCCAAGGCGTAAAGACCTGCGGTGCGAATCTCACAAGCGATTGCGTAATTGGCGAACTCAAGAAGGTCACGAGTTACGACGCTGGAGGTCTGCAGTCAGCGACCAATCCTGGCGCCAACATTCCTGGCGACTGTGGCCTCATCGTGAAATTGACGGGCACCAAGTACGAACAGGTACTGCCGACCACGATTGGCAAGCAGGCATGCGATCCGAAATACCTCATCAAGCTCACTGGTCCGGTAGTTGACCGAGCCAAGCTCGATGCGAACCGAATCTCACAAGCTGGTCAGTAGTTCTGGGCGCTTTGGCGCTCTGGCGCTGTAGCGATGTGATCAAGGGCGGCCATCGGGAAACTGGTGGCCGCCCTTGTCGTTGATAGCAACCGCCTGCAGTGCAGATCCAACGGTTGGATAGAACGAAGTGGAGTGGAGCCCAGCGTCGTTTTCGTCAGGCGCGAAGCACGAGGAGAAACTGGCCGCCGCCTGATTCAACAGAAGTCTCGAATTTTTCCTTGGGCACAAGGCGACTGAGGCGATCAAGCAGCCACTGCGAAGCATCATCTGCATCTTGCTCGGAAGGGCAACGAGCGACGACTTCTCGACCACCCTTGCGAGAAAGTCGCTCGACACTTCCGATGATGGGGGCGGGATCGACAACGAAGAGATGATCGGGCCACTCCACAACAGGGGCGATAGCACCCTTCTTTGTGTTGCAATCACGATGAGCGAGGCGTTCGGATCCGAAGATGTCGGTGGGGCTCTTGCCCTTGCTTTTTGATTTCGTGGTGAGCGAATCGATGCTGGGACCGCGTGAGTCGTTGACCGACATGTCGGGATCAACAGGCTCATCGCACAACCAACAACGCCAGTTGTCGAATTCCCCGACGTCAGTGAGATTGGCCATCGAGAAAGACAACTTTCGTTTCGTGGTGCCCCCGAGTGGACTCGAACCACCGCACATGGTTTAGGAAACCAATGCTCTATCCCCTGAGCTACGAGGGCGGGGATGGCGCGGAACGTGGCGCGAAACTCGGCGCAACGGCCCGGAAGCCATGGGGGAAGGGTAGTTCGGGGTCTATCGGGC
>JBIIVE010000027.1:0-23985 GCA_044339605.1 Acidimicrobiales bacterium | reverse complement strand
CCCCGGAAGAATCACGCGATGTTGTTGCCGTTCTTGAAGCTGCGCATGCATCGGGTGCCGACGGTGGCGTGGAACTCACCTGTGGGTGAACCACTGACCATCGGGATCCTCGGAGCGAACTCCTGGATTGCGAACGCAGCCGTCATCCCGGCAATTAACGAATGCCCGAACGCGAGTCTCGGTGCGAGCGGCGCTCGGTCGGGACCAATCGGCTATCCCGATGTGCTGTCTGATCCCGATGTCGATGCGGTGTACATCGCCCTCGCCAACGGCGACCACCTCGAGTGGGTAGAACGAGCGGCAGAGGCGGGCAAGCATGTTCTGTGCGAAAAGCCGCTGGCAATCTCATCGAGTGACGCTCGCCGGATGTTCGACGCCTGTGATGCTGCCGGTGTCCTGCTTGCCGAGGCGTACATGACGCCGTTCCATCCGCTTTCCATCGCGCTCGCGGCGCTCATCGACAATGGAGATCTCGGCGAGATCCGCCACGTGGCGTCACAGTTCACCTTTCCGCTCGCTCTCCCCGAGGCCGGGACGGAAATCAACTATCGCTGGCTCACCGAGCAGGGTGGCGGAGCTCTTCTTGATGTCGGCATTTATTGCCTCGACCCAGTGCAACGGATTCTCGGTTCTGAGCAACTTGGGATCGAAGCGCAGATCACGACAGCCGATACCGGAATCGATCTGACCACCTCGGCATGGCTGCGCAATTCCTCAGGAATCACTGCTTCGGTGTTGACGTCATTCGAACTTCCCGAGAATCAGTCACTGCAGATCGACGGAACAGCCGGATCGCTTCGGGTTGATCGTCCGTTCACTCCCGGTACCGACGGTTCGGTCTTCGCGATCACGCGTTCGGACGGAAGTCTCGATGAGTACCGGATCGAAGGTGCGAACTGTTACGCGCTCATGATCGGAGCTTTTGTCGACGCTGTCCGCGGCTCGACACCATGGTCGCGGTCGAGTGCCGATGTGTTGTCGACTATCGGCTTGTGTGAGTCGATTGCTGCTGCCGGTCGGGAGACGAAATGACAACCGAAGAACTTCGGATAACGGTTGCACCCGGCGTCGAATTGCGGGCACTGGCCAGCGGTCTCGACCAGAAGGGGACACCCTTCGTACTGGTTCATGGTCTGGCCTCGAATGCGCGCATGTGGGATGGAGTCGCGGCGGAACTGGCTGCGGCTGGTCATCCGGTCGTGTGGATTGATCAGCGCGGGCATGGCCAATCAGGCAAACCCGACGATGGCTACGACTTCGCAACGATTGTGAACGATCTTGTCGTTCTGATCGGTGAACTCGGGTTTCGTCGACCGGTAGTCGTCGGTCAATCCTGGGGCGGAAACGTCGTTCTTGAACTTGCTGCAACCCACCCAGATATTCCGGGCGCAGTGGTTGCCGTTGATGGCGGGTTCATCGAACTCGCGAGTCGGTTCGATGACTGGGCCGCGTGCAAGGAAATGCTGACGCCGCCGCATCTTGTCGGAACGCCGGCAACGTCGATGGAGCGTTGGATGCGTGAAGGCAATGCCGATTGGCCCGAGACCGGCATTGTCGGTGCAATGGCGAATTTCGAAATCCGCTCCGACGGCACAATTGCTCCTTGGCTGACGCTCGATCGACACCTTGCCATTCTCGAGGCGCTCTATGGCCATCAACCATCAACGCGGTATGCACTCATCACCGTTCCCACTTTGCTGGTGCCGGCCGATAGCGGCGACGTTGCCTGGAGTACCGACAAGCGAGTCGCAGTAGACACGGCACTCGAACTTCTTCCGAATGGCCGGGCGCACTGGTTCGCGCCGGCCCATCACGATATTCACGCACAGCATCCGGTCCGATTGGCCGAAGTGCTCGTGGAATTTGCCGAGGAGGCTGTACCCGGATGACCCGTTTACTTTCGATCATGGGAAGCGGTGAGACATCACCGACAATGGTGAAACCTCATCGCGAGGTGTTTGAGCAACTCTCAGCCTCGTCGCCTGTTGCTGGTGCGCCCGTTCCGTCCATCTTTCTCGACACGCCATTCGGCTTCCAAGAGAACGCCGACGAACTCTCGGCAAAAACAGTCGAGTACTTCAAGGTTTCGCTCAACCGCGTCGTTGATGTTGCTGGTCTCTGTGATGTCGCTGCCGAAACAACACTTGAGCGCGAAGTGGCATTCAACGCGATCAGGCAGTCTCGATTCGTCTTTGCCGGTCCCGGTAGTCCCACCTACGCGCTGCGGCAATGGGCCGGGACACCGCTCCCGGAACTGCTTGCGGAAAAGTTGCAGACCGACGGGGCAGTGACATTCTCGAGTGCGGCCGCGCTCACACTCGGGCTCAGCACGGTTCCGGTGTACGAGATCTACAAGTCAGGAGCAGATCCGTACTGGCTCGAGGGCCTTGATCTGTTGACGCCGATCGGTCTGCCTGTTGCCGTCATTCCGCATTACAACAACACCGAGGGTGGCCATCACGACACTCGGTTCTGTTATCTGGGCGAACGACGGCTCCGGATGATGGAGGCACTTCTCCCCGAAGGCGCATTCGTTCTCGGTGTCGACGAACACACGGGTGTGATCCTGGATCTCGACGCGGACACCGCGAAGATTGTGGGACTCGGCGTCGTCACTATTCGTCGCAACGGCGTCTCGATGGAGATTCCGACGGGCGAGACCGTGCCGATTGATGTGTTGCGAGAAGGTCCGGCGAGTTCTTCAGCGCAAGCAACGGGTCGAAGCGTGCCGTCGTCCGATCCTGCGGTCACGGAAAATTCGGTTGCAGCTGCTGCGTCGAAAAAAATCGAAGCTTCGCTGGCGGCAGATGTAGATCGCTGCAGCGCCGAGTTCGATCGTTCGATGGAACAACGTGATGCCGCCGGAGCGGTTGCCGCCACCCTCGACCTCGATGATGCGATTCGCGGCTGGTCCGCCGACACGCTTCAGAGCGACGAGATGGACAAAGCTCAAGCGCTCTTGCGGTCAATGATCGTTCGACTCGGCGAAGCGTCCAAGGGGGGACTCACTGATCCGCGAGAGGTCGTGGGCCCGCTCGTCGAGATTGCGCTTTCGGCTCGTTCAGAGGTTCGTCTTGCGAAGCTCTACGACTTGTCTGATCAGATTCGCGACGGTCTCGCAGCAGCTGGAGTCGAGGTTCGCGATACGGCCGATGGCCAGATGTGGGAACTGATTACGCCCGAGTGATCAGTGGATCATGCCGCCGGCATTGCCGCGGCCGCGGGCACCAGTCACCGTGTAGACGACGATGAAAACGAATGCGGCGAGCAGGATGATCGAAGCTCCCGACGAAATGTCTGCGTGGTAGCTGATCACCATGCCAACGGCCCCACAAGCTGCGCCGACGAGGGGAGCGATCACGAGCATGCGGGCGAAGGAGTCCGTGACCATGCGGGCGATAACCGCTGGGGTCACGAGTAACGCGCTGATGAGCAGAACGCCGACGATTTTCATTGTGAAGAGAATGGTGACGGCGAGCATGAGCATGAGCAGCGCTTCCATGCGGCCAACATTGACGCCAGTGACATCGGCAACTTCTGGATCGAACGTTGCGAAAAGAAGCTTGCGATAGAAGGCGCCGATGATGGCAAGCGCGAGCACACCAACGCACGCGACGGCAACGACCTCGAGTGTTGTGACACCGAGGATGGATCCAAAAAGGACCGCCTCAATAGATCGCTTTGCCTGTCCGAAAACATTCGAGAGTGCGAGACCGAGCGCGAACGAAGCAGTGGTGATCACGCCAATGGCTGCGTCGGCGCCGATCTTTCCGCGGCGAGCAACCCGACCGATCATGAGTGCAGAGAGAAGACCCCACATTCCGGCGCCGAGGTAGAAGTTCACGCCGAGAACTGCGCTGGCCGCCGCACCGCCGAAAATGGAATGCGAGAGCCCGTGACCGATGTAGCTCATACTGCGCAGAACGACGTAGACGCCTACGAGACCGCAGATGGCCCCGGCGAGTGTGGCAACCATGAATCCGTTGCGAAAGAACTCGAACTGGAATGGTTCGAACAGTGTCATTCGATTCCCATCGGGCTGTCGGTTACGAGGAGCATGCCGCCGTGTTCAAGGACTTCCATGGGCGCTCCGTAGGTGCGTTCGAGAACTGCCGAGGTGAGAACTTCGGCGGGAGTTCCAACGGCGATGAGTTCGCGGTTGACGCAGGCGATTAACGGGAGATGAGCGGCAAGACCGTTGATGTCATGAGTGGAGAGGACGACGGACGTGCCATTGCGATGAAGATCAGTGAGCAGGTGGACAACTTCATGACGGGTGCGCACATCGACACCTGAAGTTGGTTCATCGAGAACGAGTAGTTCGGGATCGCGATGAAGGGCGCGGGCGAGGAATACCCGTTGCTGTTGGCCGCCGGAGAGTTCGCGGATGTGTCGGTGTTCGAAACCGCCAAGACCGAGTTGCTCAAGTAACTCCGCCACACGTTTGCGCTCTGACTCGGTGGCACGCGGTCGGTACCACTTGGCCGCGGCCGCCATGAGGACGACCTCGCTCACCGTGATGGGGAAGTTCCAGTTAACCGTTTCGACCTGGGGAACATAAGCAATCCGCAGATTGGCCCGCCGCCGCACTTCGCCCTCGGTGGGGCGGAGATTTCCGAGTACCAGACGCAACAGCGTGGTCTTGCCCGAACCGGATGGGCCGATGACTCCGAGAAACGAACCCTCGTCGATCGTCAGGTGGACATGCTCGAGCACGGTCGGGCCGCCATAGGAGTGCGAAATTCCGTCGAGCTCGATCAGACTTGTCACTGCGGATAGTTGGCGGTATCGGGTGCGACGTCGGTGATGTCGAGATTGCGAAGAGCCGTAGCGTCGCCGCCGAGGGCTTCAATCATCGTCACGTAGTCGAACTGCATGAGGCCAAGAAACGAATGGTCGGGATCGCCGGGTTCGCCAAGAAGGTCGTCATCGCGCAGAACGTCAACGTAGGAGACGCCGGTCTCGCGTCCGATTTGTTCAAGTACAGCGCTCGGGAAGACTTCGGACCCGAAGATCGCCTTGACCTTTGAATCCTTCACTTGGTTGATGAGATCGCCAACTTCACGCGCCGTGGGTTCGTCAAAATCAGAAGGTTGAATGGCACCCACAACCACCCATCCGTAGTCGACGGCAAAGTACGCGTAGGCGTCGTGATAGGTGAGGAGTCTGCGATCTTCAGCAGGCAGAGTTGCACTCGCCGTTACTACTGCCGCATCAAGCTCATCAAGCTTGTTTGTGTAGGCGGCCGCATTTGATGTGTACGACGCAGCATTTGCAGGATCCATCTTCACGAGGACATCGCGGATGAGCGCGACGTACTTGATGGCGAGTTTCGGATCAGTCCAGAGATGGGGATTCGGCTTACCACCATCTTCGGGAAAGGAGAAGTCGTAGATGTAGTCGTCAACGGGCAATACGGCGGTTCCGAGTTCACAGAGGGCGGCTGATTTGGGGAGGTTGCTGTCAGCAAGTTCCTTTGTCGGTTCCTCAAGAACAAGACCGTTCGCAAAGAGCACGTCGGTCCCGGCGAGGGTGGCCGCCACACTTGGCGAGGGTTCGAACGTGTGCGAGTTGGTGCCCTCGGGAACGATCCCCGTGATCTGCGCGAGTCCACCGGCGACATTGGCAACCATCGACGTGATCGGGGCGACGGTGGTTGAGATGTTGAGGGTTGAGCCGGCCGGAATGGTCTGACCAGCAAGGCATTCCGCCAACGCATCGCCCTGGATGTCGCCGCCGGAAGTTGCGTCGTTCCCGGAGGTCGAGGAACACCCGCCGATGATCGCCACCGCCAAGATGGCGGCCGCCACACGAGTTGAGATATTTCGCAATGAAGTCATCGGAAGAGGTTACCGAAGTGGCCGCAGATGCTTGGGTCCGTGTGTCGATAAACCGGAAGATCTGGAGGGGTCCTGCTCTAGAAAGGCTTTTTCTGATCAATGAGCATCAATGAAGCCGAATCGGTGCGCGTCGGATCCATTTAAGGCAGTATGGAGGAATGGAACGAATTTCCCCGTCTCGATCGGTGACCCCAGACGAAGTCGCAACCTTTTGGCGCGATGGCGTTGTGTGTTTGCGCTCGATTCTCCCCATCGAACTTGTTGAATCGATGGCGAAACCGATTGAAGAAGCTCTTGTCAGTTCGGCCACGACTGATCTGTCAGAGATGGCTGACGCTCTTGAAAGCGGAGCCGTTGCGACCCGCAACGTTGATGAGTTAGTGGTTGCTTCGGGAGCCCCACGCGGTCACTTCAAAGCGGGAACCGACCACTGGCTTCTTCAGCAGGAATTTCAGGACTTTGCGCTGTGTTCACCACTGCCCGAAATTGTTGCCTCAATATTGCGGAGTGACGAGATTCGTCTCTATGAAGACAGCGTTTTGGTGAAAGAACCAGGAACGCAGGAAAAAACCGGATTCCATCAAGACATGTCATATTTCCATCTCGATGGAGATTTGGTCTGCACAACATGGGTTCCCCTTGATGTTGTCACCGCCGAAACTGGGGCCGTCCGTTTTGTTGTGGGATCACACCTTGATGACACCAAGTACCGGCCGAACATGTTTGTTTCCGATTTAGCAATGCCCGATACGGAAGGTGCTGAGGTTCCTGATTATGACAAGCAAGTAGGCGAAGCCCGAATTATCAGTTTCGACACCGCACCCGGTGACCTCACCGTGCATCATGCGCGCACGATTCACGCCGCCAGCGGAAATATGAGCCGCACCCAGCGCCGCCGAGCGATCAGCGTTCGCTACGCCGGAGACAACACTCGCTTCAAGGTTGTGGCTGGTTCACCCATGAAAGATCACCACAGTTCGCTTGTCGAGGGCGAACTATTGAACGACGCCTGCCCACTTGCTTGGCCGTAATGTCACCGAACGGGCGTCAGCGAAGACAATTGCCACTCGCCGTCTTCTTTGTAGGTGACTTCGCCCACGGGTGAATCGGTTCGCAAGTCGATGTGTCGCTCCATGCGCACGAGGAGCATGTCCTGCAGCGAATACCAGTAGTTGATAGTGGTCGTCCCCTTCTGCGGACCGCTGAGCAGATCGGTCTCGCGATAGTGAAAGGCCGGGGTAGCGACCGAATCAATAGTTAGTAATTCAGCACCTAGTGACTCGAAAGTGACGGCGGACGTGGTGGTTCCGCTAACGGTGTCGCTTGTTCCGGTGCAGGTGTAGGTCGAAACTTCCTCACGACGCTCACCCATCTTGATGATTTCGCCAGGAGGAGAGCAATTGAAATCAGAGATATTGGTGATCGATACTGCTCCGAGATCCCAACTCGTTGTCGTGCGATTGCTGTGTTCGGTGAGGACGCCATCGTCAATGCAGTACTTCCAACGCTGCTGGAAGGCAGCATTGAAATCCACACTCGTTGTCCAGCAGTTGTCGCCTTGGTGGGCCACAGTCACAGGAGCAGAGGACCCATAGTTCTGACTTGTCGGGGGGAAACTGATTGAAGCTTTTCCAGAAGCGTCAGACCGATACACACCGGCAGGCGGGCGGACAACAACAGCACCGATGGATTCGACCGCGGAAGTATCGCCCGCTCGAAATGCCTCAAGCGCGTCATCAAGGGACTTCGCACCGGGATTGTCACGAAAGACGAACATCGATAAAAGCACGATGATCGGAATGATGACAAGAGCTGCGACGATGGATCCAGTGATGGCGATCCACCGCAACGAATGTCGCGAAGCGGACATTGCACCCCCCGGTCCAGTGGCCCGGGTGTCAATCTACGACGGTGCGGTGGCTACGTGCTGAACGGACCTCCGTTATGAAATTAAGAGGCCTGAACTGCCGCCGAAACGGTTGCCACAGCATCGAATGCTCGCCGAAGTGCTGCGACCTCATCCTCAGCGAGTCCGAGGTCAACAACTTCGGTCCACCCTTGTGAGCCAAGTCGTACTGGAACTCCGCCTACGCCGGTCAGGCTCAGGTAGTCGTTCTCAAGCATCACCTGGAGGGGGAGCACGGTTGGTTCCCCGTTTACGACTGTGTCGATGATGTCGGCAACGGAATGGGCAGTGACGATTTCAGTTGTGTGTCCCGCGGTGGTGTGAACAAGAAATGGTTTCACTGCGGCACGAATTTCAGGTGGAAGTTGCGCGGCGCGTGCGAATGCGCCATGGACATCGCGGTTGGCGACTATCGCAAGAAGTTCGCTTCGTTTGGCGACGATCTCTTCTGCGAGTTGCTCAAGCAATCTGCCTTGACGTTGCTCGGCGATCCATGATGCCAATGCGTCTGAGGAAATACCGTCGACGGCAACCCGACTCCATACGGGGATGAGATTGTCGCCGTGCTGACCGAGCATGACCGCATTCACATCAGTGCGACGAACCCCAAGAGAATCAGCAATTTCGCGGCGAAAGCGGATGGAGTCGGAATACGCGCCAGCGCCCACAACAAGATGGCGATCAATCACCCGAGAAAAGATTTCAACACCCAGCTCGACGGGATTGGACTGAATGATGACAATCGGGGGTGTGTCATTTCGCCGAGCAAGTTCGTCGGCGAATGCTGTGAAGATCCGAAGGTTGGTCCGAGCGAGTGCAATGCGATCGACGTTTTGTGTGGGATCGGTGGGGACAGTGGACCCAGCGAGCATCACAAGAATGTCAGCATCAAGTTGTTCCGGCTGATCGATGAGTTCAATTGTTGGCGCAGTGTCAGCAAACGCGTCGCGAAGGTCAGTTCGGAGTCCGTGTGTTTCGAATTCACTAACGCCACCGTGATGAGCCACGAGTTGGAGTCGAGCATCGGGAGACAGAATTTCTCGATCAAGAAGTTGTACGGCCAATTGTCGACCACACGATCCAGCGGCGCCGACGATGGCGACGTTCTTGCGACTGCTCATGAAATGCGTTCCGATCCTTCGATTCGGTAGTCGGAGACCTGTGTGTCTTCGGTACCGAGATCAGAGAAGTTGTCATAGGACCGCGCTGCCATGAACTCTCGCCACGCAAAGGGCCGATAGCGCGGGCCCGATGTTGAGAGTTCGGGGACGGGTTCAATGATTGACTCTCGCGGCGGATTGCCAAAGTACGGAATCGAAAACCGACGATGTTCGGTCATCGGGACAACGCGATGAATCGCCGCGCGGTAGAGGTCATTTGTCCACGCCTGTGTGCAATCGCCAAGATTGACAACGATCGTGCCCGGTTCCGGTGGAACATCGATCCAGTTGCCATCAGAAGCGAGCGCCTGAAGTCCGCCGGTGTCGTCTTGAAGAAGAAGTGTGAGAGTGCCGGGATCGGTGTGATGGCCAAGAGCAACATCACCGAGGTCGGCCAGCCCATCTCGTTCATCGTCAGGGACGGGATCGCCGACCGTATAAAGGTTGAGACGAACCGTGCTTCCTTGGCGCGCACATGTGAGAGCACTGCTAGAGGAAGGGCCAAGGTTGAGGATCGAATGAAGCAGCACCGTCGTCCGATGAGCGAGGTCGCTCATTGCTTCGAAGTGCTGCACCATGGCGTCGCGAAAGCCAGGCAGTTCTGGCCAGCGGTTCATGGCCTCGCCAACAGATGGGTCAACGAAGTCGAACACCTCTTTATGGTCCCGGACACGTTTGGTGAGCTCGCGATCGAACCAGCCAAGGGGGTTCTGTTCTGTGCGCCGAATCGCAGTGCGGGTCGACCGGGGAGCATCGAAGAACCGCTCCGTCTCGCTCCATGTGTTGGCGATGACCGAATCAAGACCGTGGCCTACGAGGAGGAAGAATCCGTGGTCACGACATGCAGCGTCGAGATCCTCTCGAGCAGTGGCACTGGGATTGGAAATGTCGACGATCGGAACGGCGGGCATGTCCCATTGTGGCCCGTCGCTCACAGATGCGCCTGACCCGACTCTGCGCAGCCGTCCTAGGCTTAGTGAATGGGTGTCCCTCTTGCGATTCTTGATCTTGCCATCATCGGTTCCGGAGATTCTGTTGCCGATGGTCTCAACGCATGTGTTGAGGTAGCGAAGACCGCAGAAGCGAATGGCTACAGCCGGGTTTGGTACGCCGAACATCACAACATGGACGCAGTGGCATCTTCGGCAACGGCGGTTCTCATCGCTCATGTGGCAGCAAACACCGAGTCAATCCGTTTGGGTTCGGGCGGCATCATGCTCCCGAATCATTCGCCTCTCACCATTGCTGAACAATTCGGAACACTTGCGACGCTGCATCCCAACCGAATTGACCTGGGACTCGGTCGCGCTCCAGGAACCGATCAGGTCACCGTGCAAGCGCTTCGTCGTGACCCGCGCGCCGCGGAATATTTCCCTCAAGACGTTCTTGAACTTCAGGCGTACCTCAGCGACACGACGCGAGTGCCGGGCGTTCATGCCACCCCAGGACGCGGAACCCATATTCCGATCTACATCCTCGGGTCTTCGCTTTTTGGTGCAGAACTCGCGGCAGCCCTTGGTCTTCCGTTCGGATTCGCTTCGCATTTCGCGCCGCATCAACTGCGTGAAGCGGTTGCGCTGTATCGAACCAATTTCCGTCCGTCCGAGCAACTCGATCATCCGCATGTCATTGCTGGCGTGAACGTGATCGCTTCTGATTCTGAGGATGACGCGCAGTCGCAATTCACCACGACGCGACGCGCGCGTTTACGCCGATTCATGTTGAAGCCGAATGTCGATGTCCCCGATGCCGAAGTCGATCGAATCTTGGCCTCGCCGCAAGGCGCGCAGATCGCTGCGATGATGAAGCACACTGCTGTGGGAACGCCGTCTGCAGTCCGCGAACAATTGCTTGAGTTCACGACGTATGCCGAGGCCGATGAACTCATGGTGTGTCATCAGTCGCCCACAGTTGAAGGGCGTTTGCGCTCAATCGAACTCACTGCAGAGGCCATGGACTTAGTTGGCGTCTAAACCCTGAGCTTTCGCTCAAAGCGTGACTACCTCGGATCGCACCTGTGAACACTACGCCTGACTACTCTTTGCCGGTCTACTAAGGAGCTCCTATGAAGTCGAAAATCGCTGGCCTTTCGGCCGTTGTTGCCATTGTTGCGGTTCTGGCACTTGCGGCGGGATGTTCTTCCTCATCCTCATCAAATTCTTCCAACACGATTCGTATTGGTCTCGAAGCACCCATCACCGGATCGCTCGCGGAATTGGGTCAAGGCATGTTGAACGGTGCCAAGCAGGCTGCAACGTATGTCAACGCCAACGGTGGTGTTGGCGGAAAGAAGATCGAGATTGTCGCGATCGACGATAAGGGCGATCCCGATGCTGGCGTGGCTGCTGCAAACAGCGCCGTGAAGGCCGGACTCGATGCCGTCGTTGGTCCCTACAACTCTGGCGTTGGCCTGAAGACGCTTCCTATTTATATGGAGGCAGGGCTTGTGCCGTTGCGTTTGACCTCTTCAGACCAAACCGCAGGCATGGGTTTCACCTTGCAGCCGATGACTTCGCAGATTGCACCAGTCGCAACCGATGCGCTTGTGAAGCAACTGAAGGCTTCATCAGTTGCGCTCATCGTTGATTCCACTACCGACTACACCAAGTCTGCTGCTCAAGCGATGACCACATCGTTGGGTAAGGCCGGCGTCAAGATCACAGCGACTGAATCGATCACACCCGGAGCAACGTCCTATACCGACACGGTCACCAAGGTTCTCGCAACAAATCCGGCGGCGGTCTACGTCATTACCTATTACCCAGAAGCTGGGCTAATTGCGCAGGCGATGCTCGCCTCGAACACAGCGGCGAAGTGCCTTGCTGACTATGGCGCATACGACAACGGCTACATCACCGCCGCAGGCATTCCCGCTGCACAGAAGTGCCCAGTCGTTGGCGTGCCCGCACCGGGCGACTTCCCGAGTAGCGCATCGCTGGTCGAGGCCTACACCAAGCAGTTCAATGCAGCTCCTGGTTCATGGTCGCCCTATACCTATGACTCGGTACTGGTGCTGGCCGACGCCATCGGCCGCGCGGGCGGTACCTCTGCGACAGCACTGAAGAGCGCACTTGCAGCAACCAGCGGCTGGAAGGGCTGGACGGGCACCGTTGCGTTCGAAGCCACGACCGGTAATCGAATCCCCGCACCTGTCACCGTCAACACCGTGACAAGTGCGGGTGCGTTCCAAGTTGACCCGGCCTGGATCACGGCAACGGGTTTCACGTTCTAACCCTGGGCTCAGAGCCGATGTCGGCCTAGAACCATCTAAGGGGGAGGAAGAACGAACAGATAGTGTTCGTTCATTCCTTCTGGAGGTTTCGTGGTGGGTCATCGTCGTTTGTTGAAGCTAGTAATCGCGTTGTTGGCCGGGGCGTTGCTTGCCCCGGCCATCGTCGTGTCTGCTGCGACGTCAAGCGCTCAGGTCGTTTCCAACGCGGGGCGTAATTTCACGCTTCGGTACTCAAACAACATCAATGGTCAGATCACCATTGCCGCGAACACCTTGATGCAGTGCCCCACAGCGACCCCTGACCCCACGGTGAATAATGGCTGTGCAGGCGCTCGTGCTGGCACAAATGCCCGCAACAACAACACGTTCGATATGGGCTGGCTCGATGTCGATGCGGACCCGTCAACTTTCAACTCATCGCAGGCGACACTCAACCTCTCAACCGACGGGGTTGTTCTTTTCGCAGGCCTCTACTGGACGGGTATTCAAAAAAAGGGCGATGTCATCACCGGTGCAAACGGATACGTCGGTGTTCCGCTGCCACCTCCCAATGCGTCGGCAATCGGACAGGTGAAGTTCAAGATTCCGGACTCGCCGGTGTATCAAACCGTCACCGCAGCGAACGTTGACTTGGGTCCCATTTCGCTTGGAAGCGGCTACGGAGCATTCGCCGATGTCACCGAATTGGTGACCGAGGCTGGCCCGGGCAACTACACCGTTGCCGACGTTCAAACCGGAACTGGAGGAAACGCAGTAGGGGGTTGGTCGCTAGTCGTTGCCTACGCAGATCAAGCCGAGCCTCTTCGTAATCTTTCGGTGTTCGATGGTCTAAAGGTTGTCTCTGGATCTTCTGCAATTGATATTGCGTTGTCAGGATTCAAGACTCCGACGGCGGGAACGGTTCGTACAACGATCGGTGTGGTCGCCGCTGAAGGCGACGCGGGCGCAACCGGTGATTACCTTTCGGTTAACGACAACTTGCTGACCGATGCGGTGCATCCGGCGAACAACACCGCGAATTCAACAATCGCTAATCGGGGAGTACACGTCACAACAAAGAACCCTGATTGGCGTAACCAACTGGGCTACGACTCGAGTCTCTTCTCTGCTGATGGTTTTCTTCCTAACGCTGCAACAAGTGCAATGTTTCGCGCAAAGACCAGTGGAGACACCTACGCACCGCAGGCCATCACCTTCGCCACTGAGCTTTTTTCACCTCAGGTCGACCTGACAAAGACGCAGAGCTTTCCGGTGTCCACGAACGCTGAACCAGGCGCAACTATTCGATACACGATTACCGCAACAAACAACGGCTCCGGGCCAGCCACCAATGTGGAACTGGTTGATCCGTTGCCGGGGGGAACGACGCTAACCGGATCACCGTCGGTCACAAGTGGCTCCGTCGACGGCAACGCGACAGTTGTGAGCAACTCGGTCACCGCACGACTTGGGGCCGGAGCCACGGCATCGAGTGGCGGCACGCTCGCTGCAGGCGAGTCTGCCTCAGTGGAATTCGATGTTGTTATCGATGGCGATGCTGCGCTTGGTAGTGCAATCACTAATACCGCGCAGTTGCGGTTTGTCTCACCAGATCTTGGGCTGCCGATTTCAAAGGTCGCCAGTCGTATCGCGACGGTGACCTATCCCGATCCTGCGGTGGTGAAGACCATCGATTCAACGACTCCCATCTCTGGCGGTACTCGCTATCGATTCAAGGTGCTGGTCTCAAATGCGGGCACCCTCCCCGCATCGGCACAGCTGATTTCCGTGAGCGATGTCTTGGGATCTGCAGCGACCAACATCACCTCCTCTGGCTCCGGATGGTCGTGTTCCTCCGGTGGTGCGCAAACGCTGAACTGTCAAAATGCGTTTACTGGGCTTCTCCCCGGAACCTCGTTGGACCCGCTTTTCGTTGAAGCCGATTTCGCTGCAGGACAACCGGTGACAAACACTGCGACGGTGTCTGGTGGAGGTCAACCCACCGACCCAAACAGTCCTGCGTTACTAAACGATGTTTCAAGTGTGTCGGCGGGGATATCGCCGGTGGCGAATCTTCGCCTTGCGAAATCGGCGCTTACCGGAACGGTGAGTGTGGGCTCACTCGCCGGGTACCGACTTGAACTGCGCAACTCTGGTCCGGCAGCGGCAGGAAATTCTGTTCTCGTCGATACCGTTCCCGCCTATCTCGATGTCGAAACAGTGACGACCCCCCAAGGCTCATGCACAACATCGGGTGGCAGTGGTAGTGCAACGACGGTTTCGTGTGCGCTTGGTACCGTCCCAGTCGGAACCACAGTCACGGTGGTTATTCGTGCTCGTGTGCAGGTGGAACTCGCAGGAACAACGGTTATCAATTCGGCAACGGCAGGTTCGGATGTCACCCCGACTCCCGTGACTGATACCGCTCCGCTCACCATTCGACCAGCAACGGATCTTTCGATCGCAAAGACCACATCACTCGAGGTCGCACAACAGGGCGAGGCAATGTCATGGACAGTTACTGCGTCTAATGACGGGGCAGCGTCTGCAACAAATCTGCAGATCGTTGACCGTCTTCCGGTCGCGGTTGACACAGCATCAGTCGTCGCCACCCCCAGTAGCGGTGGAACGTGTACTCGAACAAACAGCACCGTGAGTTGTGTCTGGAGTGGATCAACTGCTCCGAGCGCTACTCGAAGCCTGACGATTACTGCTTCTTTCTCTTCAGTGGTGTCCTCTGCAAATCGACTTGCGATCAACTACGCCAGAGTTTTTGCCGTGACTGATGATTTCGATCCCTCAAACAACACTGCGTTTGTAACGACTCGAATTACCCCGTTTGCTGACCTAGAAGCGGCAGCAAATGGTCCTGGGATTGTTGCGCCCGGGGAAACCGCAACACTCTCCTTTACTGCCCTTAACAACGGCCCGACCGATGCCACCGAAGCAACGATGGTTGTGACGATCCCGACCGGGTTGTCTGTGGAGATCGTTCCCAGCGGATGCACCGCATCGGGCGTCACGGTTTCATGTGCATTGGGCGACCTTGCAAACGGCGCATCGGCAACGATTGACATAGAGGTGCGCTCGGCGCGCACTCCGGTTCCGGCGTCACGAGACACCGAAGTCGTCGTGTCCTCAAACACTGCTGATCCGATCCCAGAAAACGACGTGGACCTCACTCCACTGGCTACGACCGCTGCTCCAACTATCGATTCGGTGACACCTGGATCGGGTCCGGACTCGGGTGGCACTGAGGTAATCGTCGACGGTACAAATCTCACAACGGAAACCACCGTCGAAATCGGTGGAGTCCCATGTGAGCCTGTCATCTTCGTCACGACATCGCAGCTGATCTGCACCACGGGCCCCCAAGATCCCGGGGTATTTGACGTGGTTGTGACGACTGCCGATGGCCAGACAGCAACGCTCGTCGGAGGCTTCACCTACGTCGAGACTCCTGACGTCGCCCCTTCGTTCACGGGTTAAGCGTCGCGTTCCAACTCGACAAGATTCAGGGGCGAAGGATCGCGCCCGGCAATGCTCCTGTGTGCTCGCCGTCGAGAAACAGTGGTTCTCCGTTAACGATGACCGCGTTGTAACCGCGAGCGCCGAACACCAGCCGGCCAGCGCCGGTGGGAAAGTCGCGCAGCAACGTGATCGGGTCGATTCCAAGTTCATCAGGTGTGAAGACGACGATATCGGCGGCCATTCCTACTGCGAGAAGGCCGCGATCGTTGAGTCCGTGAAGTTGCGCTGGCTCCGATGTGAGTCGAGCAACTGCTTGTTCCAACGTCATCATGTCGGGAACAGTCTCGGTCAACGTGCGGGTTGTGTAGTCGGCGCCGCAGAATGTGAGCAGGTGTGCGCCACCATCACTTGAGCCCGCCAAGGTGAGGGGATGGGTGACGATCTCTTTGGTGGCAGCTGCTAACGCCGGATCGGTCTTTCGGCGCCAAACAAAGACAGTTTCAAGTGCATCGGCGAGAGCAAGGTCGATCATTGCGTCGACACCATCAATGTCGGATTCGGCTGCGAGTTCTGCGATGGTCCTACCAACGGCGGCGTTCAGTTGCGACTTGCTTACGGAAGCAACGCTGACATCTTGCCAACCGAAAACGAAAGAGCGACCAGTGGTATCTGCGAATTCACCGCGCATCGCAGCACGGTTTGATTCAAGCCCAAGTTGGACAGCTCGTTCCGCCATCGGAAGGGTGAGAATTCGTCGGAAGGTAGGCATTTCATCGAGTACGAACGTTGAGTCCAACGAGAAGTGAATACCCTTCACGTTGATCATGTACATCGGATGAATATGGTGACCGGCTGCAGCGGCCTCTTCGCAGAATGCGAGCGCGTTGCGATGGCCTTCGGGATTGCCGGGGAACAGCGTGAGCGGGTTGATGTTGATCAACTTGAATCCAGAGGCTGTGCTCATGGCCAATAACAACTCTTGATCGGCAGCATCGAAGTCGGCCGAACCGGAACGAGGAAGAAATTCGATGACGCCGTGGTCGAACTCAGAGAGAACTGCGCAGAGCGCAATTAACTCATCGGGTTCGGCCAGGTTCGAAGGAACCGGCTTGCCCTCATGATCGGAGTGGATGTCGAGCTGTGAACTCGAGAAACCGATTGCTCCTTGTGTCATGGCGGTGCGCACGAGTTGTGCCATCTGCGTGATTTCGTCGTCGGTCGCAGCGCGTTCTGATGCTTCAGCGCCCATCACGAGTCGACGAATCGCGCAATGTCCGACGTATCCAACGAGATTGATTCCAATGCGGCCTTCCAGGCCGTTGAGGAAATCGCCGTAGTCGCCACCGCGAAAGTCAACGCCCTCAAGAAGTGCATCAACTTCCATACCTTCGACACGAGAAAGCATCTTGATAAGCCAAGCCACGCTCTCGGGATCTGCCGGAGCGATGCTGAAACCGCAGTTGCCCATCATGGCGGTGGTAACGCCGTGCCATGACGAGGGCGACATCGTGGGCTCAAAGTGAGCCTGTGCGTCGTAATGGGTGTGAATGTCGACAAACCCAGGGGCAACGACACTTCCGTGCGCATCGATCTCATTCGGTGCACTCGATGTGCTGGTGCCAATGAAGGAAATCTTGCCGTCGGTGACTTCGACATCGGCATCGAATGCCGGTGCACCGGTGCCATCGATGACACGGCCATTGCGGATAATGAGGTCAGGTGTGCTCACGGTGCAGTTCCAATCGGAGTCGCTGGGGTGAAGGTGACAGGAAGATGGGCGGGGGATCGTTGGCCGAGGCCACCGATGTGAACTGGTTCAATGCCAGGTTCAAATTGCAGATCTTCGAGGCGAGTCAGCACCTGTTCCATCGCCACGCGGAGTTCCATTCGGGCGAAGTGAATACCGAGACAAACGTGCGCTCCGCTACCGAAGGCAAGATGGCCTTGTGGCTCGCGGTAGATGTCGAAGACGTCGGGGTTGTCCCAACGTTGCGGATCGCGGTTGGCGATTCCGACAACAAGATTCACAAGTGTTCCGGCGGGAACGGCAACACCTTCAATTTCCGCATCGGCAACTGTTGTGCGCCCGAATGACATAAGCGGCGGTTGCCAACGCAGTCCTTCTTCAATTGCTTGTTCAATCAGGGAGTGGTCTTCGCGCAAGGCCTCTAACTGTTCCGGATGGGACAACAGTCCGAACAGAAAATTGCAGAGCGTGCGATACGTGGTCTGTGCGGCTGCAGGAAGTAATAGACGAAGGAACGCAATGACTTCGTCGTCATCCAATGCTTGACGACCGGCGTCGTCGCGAAACTCGGCCTGGACAAGATGGGTCACAAGATCAGAACGCGGGTTGGTGCGTCGATCGGTAACGGCAGCTGCGAGGTACTCACCGAACTCGGCTGATGCCTCTTCGCGCTCCTCGGCCGAGATACTGACGTTCGTGAGGATTGCTGCCCACCGATAGAACGATGAGACATCTTCCTGAGGAAGACCGCATGCGGCAGCGATGACCTTGAGTGGGTAGTGAAGAGCGAAGTCATCGACCAAGTCAGCAGTTCCCGATTCGATGAATGTGTCGATCGTTGTATCAACGATCGCTCGAACGAACTCTTCTTCCCATCGATTCATTTCGCGTTTGGTGAGTGCACCTTGAATGAGTTGACGATGACGCCCATGCTCGGGTGGGTCCATCTCAATGATCGTGCGGCCAATCATCTTTCCTAGGCTGGCTTCGTACCAACACGACGAAAAGTGCTCTTGGTCTTTGAATCCGGCGTCGACGCCATCGAAGGACAGCACCGATATCTGCTCGGCATCGGGAAAGAGGATGTCTTCGGCGCCGACCATGTCGAAGAACGAGGAGAACGTCCCGGGATGTACCGGACACTCGGCGGCACGCTCGGCGAGTTTCGGATAGGGATCGCGCACCACGTTGTGGCCGAAGAATTCATTCTTCTTGGCCAGCATCTCGTCGCTGCTCATATATGCCCCCGTTGCTTGAGGGCCGACGGTAGCCGAGTGGTCATCTGCACGTTGCGAAGACCCAAGAGCCTTCGCTACTGCGAAGGAGCAAAGAAACGTGTTGTCCAGTATTCCCGTTAAGTTTTGTTCCGGCTCATTCACGGTTCACTTGGGCTGTCTAAACAGCACACATGCTTATTCATTCAAAGATTGCTCGAACAGCTGTTGCCTCAGTCGCTGCTTTTGGACTCATGTCAGTGGGCTTTGCGGGGAATGCGTCGGCAGCGGTGCCGACCCCCTCAAACGCGCTGACTGTCACCGCCTTGGGAACCTATGCAGGTGGCGGGGAATCCGCTGCCGAAATCGTTGGATTTGATCCGACGACAAAGCGGGCCTTCATCACCAATGGCGTGACTTCGTCCCTTGACATCGTTGATTTTTCGACGCCCTCAGCCCCTACCTTGATTACCAGCGTGAGTATCAGTGCCTACGGGTCCGATCTCACCAGTGTTGCTGTGAAGAACGGTGTCGTAGCCGTCACGGTTCCCGTCGACCCAACCGGTGTGAACACACCTTCAAACGGTGTCGTTGTGCTGTTCGATACGGCCGGTAATTTTCTCGGCCAGGTGACGGTGGGCGTGCACCCCGACAGCCTCACGTTCTCTCGCGATGGAAAGACGATTGTTGTTGCTGGTGAAGCCGAACCGCTCTGCGATCCGAACGACGACGACGTGAGTGCAGCTCAGGATCCGCTTGGCACCGTCAGCATCATCAGCATTGCCAATGGCCCTGCGTCGCCCACCGTGACGACTCTTGATTTCTCGAGCTTCTCTGCCAGCACGTTGCTTAGCGAGAACGTGCGCATCTTTTTCCCGAACTCAAGTGCGGCCCAAGACCTTGAACCTGAATACGCAACCATTTCCGCTGATGGAACTCGAGCTTGGGTGACGTTGCAGGAAAACAACGCAATGGCGATTGTTGACCTGCAAAACAACCAGATCCTCGATGTTGTTTCTCTCGGATACAAGGACCACTCGTTCCCCGGCAATGGGCTCGATGTGAGTGACAAGGACAACGGCAGCAACGGACCAGCGATCAACATCGCCAACTGGCCACTGCTGGGTATGTATATGCCCGATGCAATCTCGGCATTCACCACTGAATCAGGCGAGTTCCTTGCTACCGCCAACGAAGGCGACTCCCGTGACTGGTCCTGCTTCGCCGAAGAGGAGCGAATTGAAGATCTGGACTTCACTGGTTCCGCGGTGGACGCTTCACTTCGAACCAACCTCACTATGGGTCGACTGACATCAACAAAATCGTTTCCGACCGCTTCACCAATTACAAACATGTACTCATTTGGGGCTCGTTCGTTCTCCATTTGGTCTACGAGTGGTTCCCTTGTGTGGGACAGCGGTGACCAACTTGAGCAGTACATCGCAGCGAACTACCCAACTGTTCACAACGCGCAGAATGGCGACATCACAAAGTTCGATACCCGTTCGGATAACAAAGGCCCCGAGCCAGAAGGACTCGTCGTCGGTAAGGTCGGCGGCCGCTCGATTGCATTCATTGGTCTTGAACGTGCAGGCGGTTTCATGGTGTACGACGTCACCACGCCGACTGCGCCAGTCTTCAACTCCTATGTGAATCCATTGCTGGCGGGTGGCCAAGGGCCCGGCACGACCGATGCAGGTCCTGAAGGGCTTGTATTCGTTAGCGGTTGCGAAACCAGCGATGGAGTTCCACTCTTGCTTGTTGCCAATGAAATCTCCGGCACCACAACGATGTATCAAGTGACCGGCGGGGCGGCCGACGATTGCTCAGATCCTGCCGTGACCGGGGTTGTAGCGACTCCTGCCTTCACGGGCTGATCAGCTGGAAAGTATTTGAAAGAGCCAGTGTTGGATTGACCACTGGCGAGAATTGCAGAAAGGCCGGTCCATTGTGGGCCGGCCTTTCTGCGTGCAGACAACCAAGCGTTCCGATACGGTCCGCATCGTAATGGGGGATGTGAAGAACGATCAGTCGTCAGCAGGGCGACCAAGAGATCCGCGGCTTGATGCTGCGATCATCAACGCGACCGTCGCCATCCTGACCGAGCGTGGCTATAACGAATTGAGCGTTGCGCAATCGAGTGCGGCCTCGCGATTGACTGCTGAACGTCTGGAACGAGCGAAGGCAACTGGTGAGTTGCGTTCTGATGTTGATACCTCGGTTCTCGCGTCGTTGATTGACGGCCCAGTGCTGCACGCCGTGCTTGGCGGAATGGCGCAGCAGATCGACGATGAATGGATCGCGCAGCTCGTGAATGTTGTCCTCAATGGCGCGCGGCCGGAAGCAACAACCGTGAAATCTTCCGGACGACACGCGAAATCTCAAACACATACGAATTCAATGAACCGAAAGGTCACTTCAAAATGAAACAAATCATGTTGCACGGCGAAAACGATTGGCGCCTCGATGATATTGATACGCCAACACCAGGCCCTCGCGATGCCCTCGTGCGTATTGCTGCATGCGGCATCTGCGGTAGCGACGTTACCTATGTACATATGGGTTTCGGCCCAGGGCACCCGATTCCGCTGGGCCACGAAATGGCGGGCATCGTCGATTGGGTCGGAAGCGAGGTTCCCGATATTGCTGTCGGCGATCGTGTTGTCGTCTGTCCATCAGACGTTGGAGAGGGTCCGATGGGTTCGGGAGGAGCGCAGGGTGGACTGACGCCGTTGCTTTACGTACCCGAGGCAGCAAACGGCAAGCGACTGTTCAAAATTCCTGATGGCATGGCGCTGACGACAGCAGCACTTGCCGAGCCGTTGGCGGTGGGTATGCAGTCGGTGAATCAATCGGAAGCCAAGCCGGGGGAGAAGGTCGCGATTTTCGGTTGCGGCCCCATCGGGCTCTTTGCGATGGCGACACTGGCCGATCGCGGTGTGACCGACGTAGTTGCCATTGACTTCAGCCCCGCACGACTTGCGCTGGCGAAGGAGATGGGAGCAACCCATGTGCTCAACCCGTCCGAGGTCGATGTATGGGCGGAACTCAAGCGAATTCATGGCGAAGTGCCATTCATGTTCGGACCAACGCCAGCAACCGATGTGTTCATCGAAGCTTCGGGAGCCGACAGTGTGATCGGCGAGGTCTTGCAGAAGGGCCGTGTTGACGGCCGCCTTGTCATTGTTGCGTTGCACTTCCGACCCGTGCCCACGAATTTCTTGGACCTTCTGATGAAGCAGTTCACCGTGCGCGGTTCCATGGAATATCCCGAGCGATTCGAAGATGCTATTGAACTCCTTGGGCGTCGCGATTTGTCGGCCGTCATTAGCCACAAACTTTCACTTGAAGAATTCGGTGACGGGCTTGCGGTGCTTGAAGGATCGAAAGACTGCGGCAAGGTCATGATCACAATGGAAGGTGCTCAATGAACGGCGTTTCATTCGATTTCACGGGAACAAAGGTTCTCGTCACCGGCGGAACCAGCGGCATTGGTTACGCAGCTTCGACAGCGTTTGCAGACGCGGGTGCATCTGTGACTGTTACTGGCACTCGTTCCTCGGCTGCCGACTACGACACCGAACTTTCAAGGTTCGCCTACACGCAACTCGAAATGCGCGATGGCGAAGCAATCGATGCCCTTGCGGCGAGCCTTGGCACTCTCGACGTGTTGATCAACAACGCGGGTGCAAGCTTTCCTGATGGGCTCGATGAGTGGAGTCCCGAAGGGTTTCACGCCTCAATCGCTATGAACGTAGAAGGAGCACAACGACTCTCTGTTCGAAGTCGTGAGGCGCTGGCAAAAAGTTCGATGCCGGGCGGGGCCAGTGTCGTCAATGTCATTTCGATGATGACCTATCGAGCCACAACGATTGTCCCTGGTTATTCCTCGTCGAAGGCTGCACTGCTCGCTCTCACTCGCAACCTTGCTCTCTATTGGGCCGATGACGACATCCGCGTGAACGCGGTTGCGCCGGGCCTGATTGACACTCCCATGACCGCGCCCATGAAGCCGTATCCCGAGATGCTCGACGGAGAACTCTCAAACCAAATCATGCGTCGCATGGGAACACCGGAAGAAGTCGCTTGGGCGATTCTCTTTCTCTGTTCGGCAGCGTCGTCGTTCACTACTGGAACCGCCTTCGCCATTGATGGCGGATGGCTTGCTCTCTAAGTAAGGGTTGAAATGGCGAACGAAATTCGAATCGACGATCTCCGTACTCCTGTTCTCAACGACATGCAGCGTATGGGTCTTGACTATGGCGAGACGGTTCATACTGAACTCAGTGTCGACGCGGTTTGTGCCGCAGCCGTTGCGCAAACAGGGCTAAGCGATTTCGGTCCTGACGACTTTCGCGAGCGGCTCGAGCTGCAGCTCGACGAGATGAACGCCGACCCTGAGCGCACCGGACTCGGTCGAATGATGATGTTCGGCGATTGTCTTCGCTACGCGTCGAATCGACTGCGTATTCGGGAACTGCTGAAACAACATCCGGAGATTCTCGATATCCCAATCGAGAAGCCCGTGATCGTGATCGGGCTTCCTCGCTCAGGCACGACAAATCTCGTGAATCTGCTTGCTGCCGACAGCCGCTTCCGTTCAATGCCGTTGTGGGAATCGTACGAACCAGTTCCTGACGCACGGGAAGAGACACCGGCCGATGGCGTTGATCCTCGTTGGACTCGTTGCCAAGGTCAGTGGGAAGCAATGCAAGCGGGAGCGCCGTTCATTGCTGCAATGCATCCCATGAACCCTGATCATGTCCATGAGGAACTTGAGCTCATGACCCCTGACTTCACGAGTTACAACCTCGAGTGGGTGGCCAGAACTCCAAAGTGGCGTGACTACTTCCTCGCCCACGATCAGACACCTCATTATGCGTACATGAAAACGGTGCTGCAGATTATGCAGTGGTATCGCCCGCGAGAACGTTGGGTGCTGAAGTCACCACAGCATCTCGAGCAGATCGGGCCGTTGATGGCAACGTTCCCCGATGCAACAGTGGTCGTGACTCATCGCGACCCGGTTGCGGTCGTGCAGTCCACGATCACGATGCTCACCTACGGTGCACGCACGTCGTACAAGACATCGAATCCCGAGTGGTATCGCGACTACTGGATCGATCGAATCGGCCGCTTGCTCGATTCCTCGCTCCGTGACCGGCACCTGCTTCCGCCGGACCGAACAGTCGATGTGTTTTTTCATGAATACATGGCCGATGAAATGGGAACGTTGCAGCGCATTTATGACATGGCCGGTATCGAATTCACCGAGACCGCGAAATCCGAGGTTGCTGCCCATCAAGCAGCACATCCCCGCGGCAAAGAGGGGCGCGTTGTGTATGACCTTCGCGGCGACTTTGGCATCACCCCAGAAGAAGTTCGAACGCGCTTTGGCGACTACATGAATGCATTCACCGTCAAGATCGAGGTCCA
>JBIIVE010000003.1:0-65802 GCA_044339605.1 Acidimicrobiales bacterium | reverse complement strand
CAGAGCAAAGGAAGTTCCTGGAATCTTTCTTCTCGGAACAATCTCAATGCTCACGGTCGTCGTCGTGAGCCTTTCCGTCATTTTTGGATTTCGAGTCTTCCCTGTCGAGGGCAGGACAATCGTTCCGCTTGCAGGGATGATGATCGGGAACTCGATGACAGCCTCCGTGCTTGTCGGTCGGCGCATTGTCGGCGAACTCTCAGAAAAGCGCGATGAAGTCGAGGCTCGCCTCGCACTCGGTCAGTCTTGGCAAGACGCGTCTCGGCCCTATGTGCGCTCCGCCTTGAGAACCGCACTTGTGCCCCAGATTGAATCTACGAAAGCGGTTGGGCTTGTTTTCCTGCCTGGGGCAATGACCGGTCTTGTGCTTGCTGGTGTCGACGCAGTCGATGCCGTCACCGTGCAGCTTGCGATCATGTACCTGATTCTTGGCTCTGTCGCGACCAGCGTGACAGTGATCGGACTCGGGCTCACCCGACGGGTATTCACGTCGGACCATCGTCTGCGTTCGATCGAGAGAGCCACTCACTGAGGATTCGTGAACCCGATGTGAACTCTGCCTGTGGGTTGTCCATGTGGGGTCTTTCGGAGATCCTTGACCGGTAGCCTCAGATCCATGGCCAAGCGGTTCGTGATCATCGGCGGGGGACCAGCGGGAAATACAGCCGCCACGTACGCCGCTCGTTTCGGTGCCGAGGTCACGATGATCGAAAAAGATCTTGTGGGTGGCGCTGCACACTTGCGAGACTGCATCCCTTCGAAAGCGATGATCGCCACAGGCGGAGCACTCGGCACCATCAACGATGCCCAGCGGATGGGCCTGACAAACGTCTCGGCCACACTTGATTTCGATGCGCTGCGTCATCGCATCGACACGATTGGCAAGCGTCTGGAGCGGTCAACAACCTCGCTTCTCGAAAGCCAGGGTGTCACCCTCCTTCATGGAACCGGTCGATTAGTCGGACCGCATCAGGTCATCGCCGAAACAGCCAATGGTCCTCTTGAGATCGACGCCGATGTTGTTCTGATCGCTACTGGCAGTCGTCCTCGAATTCCCGAGTGGGCTCATGTCGATGGCGATCGGATGCTCACGACGCGAGATGCGTATCCGCCCCCCACCCTTCCGGAACATTTGGTCGTGATCGGCTCAGGTGTCACCGGCGTTGAATTTGTACATATGTTCAAGTCCTTCGGTAGCGAGGTCACGCTCATCGTGAGTCGCCAACAGGTTCTTCCTTTGAAGGACCCCGAGGTAGCCGCCGCGCTTGAGGCAGATTTTCTCGCACGCGGTGTTCACCTATTGAAGGGTGCAAAGGCGCTCAGCGGAACAGTGAGCGCTGATGGCGTCACGATCGAATGCACCGATGGTCGAGTCGTGAAAGGTTCGCACGCGCTTTTGGCCATTGGTTCGATTCCAAATACCGACAACCTCGGCCTTATCGAGGCAGGTGTCGAATTGGTCGACGGTTACGTGAAGATCAATCACAACTGTCAGAGTTCGCTGAAGCATGTGTATGCCGCTGGCGACGTTTCGGGCAAGCTCCCGCTGTCTTCAGTGGCATCGCTCCAAGGCCGCAAGATCGCTGAGCATGCGATGGGCCTTCACGTGGGACCGCATCGCCATATTGATTACGAAAAAGCCGCTTCGGCCATTTTCACCGAACCCGAAATTGCCGATGTTGGGTTGGCCGAAGCTGATGCATTCGCAATGGGACGCAAGATCCGCGTAACGAAGGTGCCTTTCTCCGCAAATGCAAAGGCACTTATCGAGGATGACGCACGCGGATTTGTGAAGATTGTTTCCGATCCCGCCACCGGCGTTGTCCTTGGTGGCTCGATTGTTGGTCGCCATGCTGCAGAACTCATTGCCGTGCTTGCTCTTGCCGTGAGCGCAGGTCTGCGCGTCAGTGACCTTCATGAGTCGCTTTTTGTTCACCCATCGATGGCCGAGGCATTGTCTGATGCAGCAGAGTGAGCAGACCGATCCAATCGGTACTCCTCGAAAAGTTCCGACGGCAAAGGATTTCCCCGCTTCCGGCCCGTTCAGCCTTGCTGCACCCGGCCCGCGCTTTGGGGCTCGAGCGCTCGATCTCGCAGTCATCGCATTGCCTGTCCTGATGGTCGTCGCTCTGACGGCGAAGACGATCGATGGTCAGTTGCAGTTCGATAGTCCCGATTGGTTACTTCCTGCAGCCCTGGCCTTTGGGGTTGCGTACGACTTCCTCTTCACCTTTTTTGCACAGCGCACACTGGGCAAGTTGGTGTTTGGGTTGCGAGTCGTCCGGTATGTCGATGGTGGTCGACCAACGGCATCTCAAAGTGGACTTCGAGCGCTGTTGCCGTGGTCGCCGTTGGCGCTCCCACTTGGCCCTTTCGGGTTCGCTGCGGTGTTGGGGGTCTACGGAACTGGCATCGGCGGCGAACTGCATCGGGGTTGGCCCGACACCGTTGGTGGGACGCTCGTAATCTCCACCCGTTAGTCGTCCTAGCGGCCTACCCTCAGGGGTTTACGAGCCCTTTGGGCATCGCTGAATCTTGGGGGAACAGATGTCATCGCGGGTGTATCGAGTGGTGCAATGGACAACGGGCAACGTCGGCCAACGTTCAGTGATCGCTGCCGCAGCGAATCCTGAACTCGAGATCGTTGGTTGTTATGCCTGGGGACCAGACAAGGTCGGACGCGACGTCGGTGAATTGTGCGGCATCGATCCCATCGGTGTGCTTGCAACTAACGACATCAATGCGTTGTTGGCACTGAAGCCCGACTGCGTCATCTACAACCCGAAATGGCCTGACGTCGACCATATGGTTCGCATTTTGGAAAGCGGCATCAACATCACGGCTACTGCCGGGTTCATTACTGGTCATGCGCTGGGTGCTGATCGTCAACGAATCCTCGAGGCGTGCGAACGGGGAAAGAGTTCAATCTTTGGTTCTGGAATGAATCCTGGCATGGCCAATCTTCTCGGAATCGTTTCGGCGGGCGTCTGTGATCGGATCGAATCGATTCGCATGCTCGAATCCGTCGATTCCACCGGTTACGACTCAGGCGATACTGAGAAATCAGTTGGCTACGGATTGCTTCCCGACGACCCGAACCTGTCGGCAATGACGAAGCAGGGGACTGCAGTCTTCGGTGACGCGGTCTATCTGATGGGTCAGGCGCTCGGCATCGAGTTCGACGAGGTCCGTTGCGAGACCGAGTATGCGATCACGACGGAGTTCCTTGATCTTGATTCATGGTCGATCGATGCAGGGTGCGTCGCCGGAGTTTCCGCAAGTTGGCAAGGCTGGATCGGCGACCGCAAAGTGGTGTCGTGCGATGTGCGTTGGCGTAAGGGTCGAACGCTTGAACCGGACTGGAAGGTTGAGCACGGCTACATCGTCGAAATCGATGGCATGCCGTCGGTGCGTACCAAGCTCGAAGTATTTCCGCCGAAAGATTTCAAAGCGAAATCGTTCAGTGACTACATGGTGCTGGGAATGGTGATGACATCGCTGCCGGCCGTCGATGCAGTCGCGTCGGTATGCAATGCCAAACCAGGCATCGTCACGTATCTCGATCTTCCGTTGCCCTCACCCAGTGGTTGGGTGCGGTAGCGATCGTTTATTCGATCACCACGACGACATCGCCGGAGCCGACCGAATCGCCAGGGGCGACCTTGATCTCCTTGACGGTGCCGGCTTTTTCGGCGGTGATGTTGTTTTCCATCTTCATGGCCTCGAGCACGCACACGGTTGCGCCTGCTTCGACTTCCTGACCAACCTCAACGAGGACCTTGACGATGGTTCCCTGCATGGGAACGGCAACTGCGCCCGATCCGCCACCAGCGCCTGCGCCACCAGCGCCACCTGAGCGACGGGGACGGCTTGCGCCACCAGCGCTGCCGCCGGCAACAACTGCGCCGGCTTGTGATTCAGGAACGAAGACCTTGACCGAGAAGCGCTTGCCATTGACTTCGACGTCGACGTCGCGCTGGACCTTCGCTTCGGACTCACCGTCGGCAACCGTTGCAGTGCTTCCAACGTTGCTGAGGTCAAGCGTGTCTTCAACCCACTTGGTGGAGTGAATGCCGTCAACGAAGTCCTGGTGCTCGAGAATGGCGAGGTCGGCGGGAATCGTGGTGGAGATTCCTTCAATGCGGAATTCACGCAGAGCGCGCAGAGTGCGACGAATCGCAGTCTCACGATCGGAACCCCAGCAGATGAGCTTGCCGACGAGGTTGTCGTAGTACCGGCTGACGGTGTCGCCAGACTCGTAGCCACCATCCCAACGAGTTCCGAAACCTGCAGGCGGAACCAGCGTGGTGATGTGGCCGGGGGAGGGGAGGAACTTGCCCTGCGCCGGATCTTCCGCGTTGATGCGGATTTCGATTGCGTGGCCGCGGAGCTCGATCGATTCCTGTGTGAACGAAAGCGGAAGACCTGAGGCAACACGAATCTGTTCGGCAACAAGGTCGATACCCGAGACCATTTCGGTGACGGGATGTTCAACCTGAAGACGGGTATTCATTTCGAGGAAGAAGAACTCGCCATCTTGGAAAAGGAACTCAACGGTTCCAGCGTTGAAGTAACCGCAGGCCTTTGCAACGGTGACTGCGGCTTCACCCATCGCTTGGCGAATCTCGGGCGGAAAGTTCGGTGCCGGGCTTTCTTCGACGAGTTTCTGATGGCGACGCTGTGCGGAACAATCGCGTTCGGCGATCCAGACACAGTTGCCATGGGTGTCGGCGATGATCTGCATTTCAATGTGGCGAGGCCATGTGAGGTAACGCTCGACGTAGCACTCGTCGCGCCCAAAACCCTTGAGCGCTTCGCTCTGAGCTGAATCGAATGCTTCGGCGGCTTCATCTTCGCTACGAACAACGCGCATGCCGCGTCCGCCGCCGCCGTAAGCGGCCTTGATTGCGACTGGCCAACCATGAGCCTTGCCGAAGGCAACTACCTCAGAAGAATCTTTGAGGAACTCGGTGGTTCCCGGAACGCCTTGCACTCCGGCGGCTTGTGCAGCAATTCGACTTGAGACCTTGTCGCCCATGATTTCGATCGCACCAGGAGGTGGGCCGATAAACGTGACACCGCGTTCGGTGATGGCGCGTGCGAAGTCGGTGTTCTCGGAGAAGAAGCCATAACCAGGATGCACACCGTCAGCGCCGCTGCGCTCGATGACATCGAGAATGAGTTCGGTGTTCAGGTAGCTCTCTGCTGCCGTTGTGCCGCCAAGCGAGTAGGCCTCATCGGCGAGGCGCACATGGAGGGCGTCACGGTCGAGATCGGAGTACACCGCCACAGTGGCGATACCCATTTCCTGACAGGCGCGGATGACACGGACTGCGATTTCGCCGCGGTTGGCGATGAGGATCTTTTTAAGCACGCCCTATGGTGGCACGCGTGAACAGGTCCTTCGCCACTTCTGAGGTCCCGGGCACCCGATTCGCCGATGTGCGATGGGTGGCCGAGACCGGTTCGACCAATCGAGACCTCCTCGCGGCTGCCGCCGAAGGGGTGCCCGAGGGCCTCGTTCTGGTGGCTGACCACCAAACTGCAGGCCGGGGAAGACTCGACCGGGCCTGGATAGCCCCTGCGGGCGCCTCATTGCTTGTCTCGGCGCTTCTCCGCCCGGATGTGGAACCAGAGGACCTGTTCCTGCTGACGCTGGCCTGCGGTCTTGCCGCCGCTGATGCGGTGGAAGAGGTTGCTGGGGTTCGCCCGGGACTGAAGTGGCCCAATGATCTCGTTGTGGCCGATGGGCCGCTCGCCGACAGAAAACTTGCGGGCATCTTGGCCGAGTCGCACGTGGTCAAGGGGAAGGTCGATGCGGTGGTGGTGGGGATGGGGCTCAACCTTGACTGGCCCGCAGAACTTCCAGAGGAACTCGCTGAAACTGCAGCGTCGGTGAATCACCTCACCGGAGGGTCGGTTGACCGTGAAGACGTCCTTGTCGCATGGCTTCGCCACTACGACCGTCATCTCACCGCAATCACCACCGAGATCGAGCGGGGCGAATTCCTCGACGAAGTTCGAGCAGCATCAGCAACCCTTGGGCGTGACGTGCGCGTCGAACGTTCCGACGGATTCTTCGAGGGTCATGCAATCGCCATTGCTGACGACGGACGGCTCCTTGTCGACTGCGGCGGAGACGGAGGCGTCGTTGCGGTAACGGTTGGCGACATCGTGCACGCTCGACTCTTGGGCTGAGCCTCGCCTAAGGGCTAGACAGTCGCTCGATTATTTCCATTGCCCTAGCGGTGAGATGTCCAACAGTTGCGTAGGAGCGCTCGTCGACGCAATGCACGGGCACAATGCCAGTCGTTGACGAGGTGATGAACACCTCAGTTGCGAGTGCAAGGTCTGACGGAACGAGATCCTGCTCGATCACGAACTGTTCGTCGATGAGGACCTCTCGGATGATGCCGGGAAGGCACCCGCTATCGAGCGATGGCGTCACGATCTGTTCGTCGATCACCAAATACACATTCGACGTGGTGCATTCACTCAGGCGACCAGTGCTGTCGCAAAGAATTGCGTTGTCGAAACCGTTTGTTGTGGCGAAGCGAAGAATGGTTGCGTTTTCGCCCCAACTCGTCGATTTAATGCCGGCGAGCGGAGAGCGCTCATTGCGTGTCCACTGAACCGTGCATAACGAAACCGACGAAGGCGCGTGGTGGAGCGGCGATGTCGAGATGACCGTAAGTGGTTGTACGCCGCGGTCGCGCGGAGATGAACCTGGGCCGGGCGTGATGGTGATCCGCGCTCGAGCGGCATCGATGTCGTTCGCTTTGATGAGCTGAAAAAGCGCCGCACTCAGTTCTTCATCGGTGGGTGTGTTTGCAATCAGAAGACGGTCGACGCCTTTGCGGAGCCTGCGGAGATGTCGATCAAGGAAGACTGGCGATCCGTTGCGAATAGCCAACGAGTCAAAGACCCCGTCGCCGAGCAGGAAACCGTGATCGTTGGCAAAGAGCGCTGGTGATGCGTCATCGACGAGTTCGCCGTTGAGCCACATCGACTGAGCGGTCATGTCGGCCCACCGGAGGCAAGCGCAATGAGGCGCTCAGCTTTGAGCTCAGTTTCGGCCCATTCATCGTCGGCGGTGGAATCCCACGTGATTGCGCCACCTGTTCCGAAGCGCAGTTGATCCTGCTCAACCCAAAAGGTTCGGATCGCCACGTTGAGTTCGCCGATGGAGCGGTCTGCATCGACCCAACCGATAGCGCCGCAGTAAATGCCGCGATCGACGGGTTCAAGTTCGTGAATGTGTTTCATCGCGGCGATCTTTGGTGCGCCCGTGACCGAGCCTGGAGCAAACGTTGCATCAATGAGATCGGACCAAGTGACTCCGTCGCGCAATTCACCTTCGACGGTGCTGACGAGATGGTCGAGTCCCGGGTGATGTTGTCGTTCAAGAAGGTTTGGCACGACGACAGTTCCGGCCTTACAGACTCGACCAAGGTCGTTGCGAACTAAGTCGACGATCATGATGTTCTCGGCGCAGTCCTTTTCGCTGAAGTCGCCGCCGGTTGAGGTTGTCCCTTTGATCGGGGAAGACCTCACTCGTGAATGATCGCGGGTGAGAAACAGTTCGGGCGAGGCAGACGCGATGCGAATGCCAACTTCGGGAAGTTCGATCACTGCTTGAAACGGTGCGGGGTTGCCGTTGGCGAGTTGCTCGCCCAACGCCAGCATCGACGCGTTATCGGGAAGAGGCGCTGAAAGTCGACGTGTGAGGTTCACTTGGTAGACGTCGCCAGCTGCAATCGACTCGCGAATAAGCGCAACGCGTTCGGAGAACTCGGGTTGAGAAAGTGATGACGACCACGAATCAGAAGAAGGTCCGATCCAAGGTTGTGAAGGGCGAGGTAGCGACGCGGTCGGACGGCGACGCTCGAATCGGGCGCACGTGGGGACACCTTCAAAAGGAAGAACAACCGCCCACCACCCTTTTGAATCCAAGGCCGAGAGATCAGAGGTGACATCCACGAGTCCGGACGCGACCATTCCGCCAACAACTGCGAGCGGTTCGATCCGCTGGGCTGAAAGGGTCGAAAGGTTCACGATCGTGTGAGCCTACGGCGAGAGATGAACCTCGAATGGGGCTGACGTCCTCTGTTGGGGGGCCTCCGGTAGTCTTTGGACTGTGCGTCGCCCCTCCCGCACGTGGCCCCAGCGGCTGCTGCTCTCACTCAATGTCTTCGTTGTCTTCATCTGCCTGGTAGCGGCAGGTGGTTTGGCGTGGGCCTACAACCAGGCCAGTGCACTTCCTCGGGTCGACGTTGGTACCTCGCTTGAGGCCCCGAGTGCGCCGGGCGAAGCGATGAATATTCTGCTGGTTGGTATCGACGACGGCATGGGCTTGGCAGAAGGTGACCCGGTACTTCGGGGGCGGAGCAAGTCGCTGAATACCGACACGATCATGATCCTGCGCGTTGAACCGAAGACTCAACAGGCATCGCTTCTTTCGCTTCCTCGAGATCTCTGGGTTGATATCGCTGGTGGCGGTCAAGGGCGCATCAACTCCGCACTTGCGCTTGGTGGACCTGAACGACTCATCCAGACCATTAACCAGAACTTTGATATTCCGATCAACCACTACGTGATGATCGATTTCCAAGGGTTTGAAGCGTTGGTCAAGGCGATCGATGGTGTCCCGGTCTATTTCAACTTTCCCTCGCGCGATCAGGCCACCGGCTTGTTCCAGTACGAGCCTGGGTGTCAGGTGCTGAGTGGTGAGCAGGCGCTTGCCTTCGCCCGATCGCGGCATTTTGAAATCTCTCGCGACAACATGAAGACCTGGGAGAAAGATCCCACAAGCGATTTCGGTCGTGTCACGCGACAGCAGCAGTTCATTCGCGCTGCCCTGAAGAAGGCAGTTGCTCAAGGCGTGCGTAATCCGTTCGTTCTCAAGGAGTTCCTTGAGATTGCCCAGAAGAACGTCACTCTCGATACGGAGTTCAAGATTCAGGATCTTGTCGACCTCGGTTCGCAGTTCCGCACATTCGATCCCGATTCGCTCGTGAGTTTCACGCCAGTAGCAACGGGAACCTTTAAGGGAGCGGCCAGCGTTCTCGAACTGAACGTTGCTGCTTCTCAGCCGATGTTTGATGTGTTTCGTGGATTGCGACCGATTCCGTCGCCAAACGAAGTTCCCGATCTGAGTTTCCTTACGACGACGACCACCGTTGCTTCGACTTCCTCATCAGTTCGATCGGGTGCGACGTCGTCGACAATGGCAACCACGTCCACGACGCAGCCAATCACGACAACCACATTGAGCGAGTTCATTCCGCAGGTGCCCGAGGGCCAGACCTGCGGCTGAATCGTTAAATCGGGCGGGCTTCGGCTTCTTGCCGATTGGCGAGAAACCAGTCGAGGGTTTGTCGCAGGCCTTCATCGAATGTTGTGCCGGCGTTGAAGCCGAATTGGTCGCGAGCCCGGGAGCCGTCAACGCCTCGTCGGGGTTGGCCATCGGGCTTGGTGGTATCCCATCGGACTTCGCCTTCGAATCCGACGAGTTTCACGATGATTTCGACGAGTTCTCGAATGGGGAGTTCTCGATCGGCGCCGAGATTGGCCGGTTGGTCACTGTTGTAAAACTCCGAGGCGAGCACGATCCCTTCGGCTGCGTCATCGACAAAGAGGAATTCACGACTCGCTGAACCAGTTCCCCAAACCTCGAGGTAATCGGCACCTGCTTCTTTGGCGTCGACTGCCTTCTTGATGAGCGCAGGAATGACGTGCGAGACAGCGGGATGAAACTTGTCGCGCGGCCCGTAAAGGTTTGTTGGCATGAGGTAGATCGCATCTTGTCCGTACTGAGCTCGGTTGGCTTGTACTTGAACGAGTTGCGCGAGTTTCGCGATGCCATACGGGGCGTTCGTTTCCTCGGGGTACCCCTGCCACAGTGAGTCCTCCGAAAACGGGACGGGTGTGAATTTTGGATACGAGCAAATCGTTCCAACCATCACGGTCTTTGGAGTGTTCTGCAGGTGCGCTTCGTCGAGCACGTAGGTACCCATCAGGAGGTTGTCGAGGTACAACTCGGCAGGGCGTTCCATGTTGGCGCCGATGCCGCCCACTCGGGCAGCGAGGTGAATCACGAGATCTGGTCTGGTGTCGGCGAAGAGTTGGCGAACGGCAGTGCGGTCACGCAGGTCGTACTCGGCACTTGACGGAGTGAAGAGTTCTCGGGCGCCTCGGTTACGTACCTGATCGACCACTGCTTGGCCGAGGAAGCCGCGGCCTCCGGTAATGAGGACCTTGCGGTCGTTCCAGAAGGCGGTGTCAGACACAAACTCCATACGGTCACCCTACTGACCGGCACGGCACCTCTCGGGTTGGCCTGGCAGTGATGACGGGAGACCCGTCGACTCCGTGGGAGACTGATACGCCCATGGAGCGATGTCGTCGGGTTGCGATCACCCTCGAGCAGTGTTGGCACGCCGTCCCTGGCGGCACGGCCCGAGCCGCCCTTGGGAGCATTAGCGCTCTTCAGCAATTCACCTCTCTCGAACTCGTCGGGGTGAGCGCGCGTCATCGGCAGCCTCCGGCATCGGCATGGAGACCCTCGATAGAGGTGAAGCAGCTCCCTCTCCCGAGGTTGGCGCTCTATGAGTCGTGGCATCGACTCCGTTGGCCAGACGTGGAACACGCCACCGGGCGAGTCGACGTGATCCACGCGACCGGGATGGCAATGCCACCGGCGACGGCACCGATTGTTGTGACCGTCCATGATCTCGCCTTTCTTCGGGATCCTTCGCAATTCACACGCCGCGGCGTTTCGTTCTTCCGGCGCGCGATTGATCTCGCTCGACGTGATGCAAGCATCATCGTGTGTCCGTCACAAGCAACGATCGACGAATGCATCGACAACGGTTTCGATCCCAAGAAGATCCGACTGGTTCCTTGGGGCGTTGACCCGCAAGAGGTTGCATCCTCAGCGATTATGGCAATGCGTTCTCGACTCGGGATCACTGGCCGTTTTGTGTTGTGGGCCGGAACAATCGAACCGCGAAAGAATTTGCCGGTGTTGCTTTCTGCATTTGAAGGCATCGAGGATCGTGACGTGACGCTCGTCTTGGCTGGCCCCGAGGGGTGGAACGAGCAGATCGACGATCAACTCGGGCGACTTGGCTCTCGCGTTGTTCGGGTCGGGTTCGTTGAACCGGAGACGCTCTCGGAATTGCAAGCGGCGGCGGAACTCTTCATCTTCCCAAGTCGCCAAGAAGGCTTCGGATTGCCTGTGCTCGAGGCGATGGCACAAGGCACAGCGGTAATTACTTCGTCCGGAACATCGACCGAAGAGGTCGTTGGCGATTGCGGAGTGCTTGTTGATCCAACCGATGTCGATGCTCTCCGAGCGGCAATTGATCGGCTCCTTGCCGACGATGAAGAGCGCGATCGCCTAGGGCGCGCCGGACTGAATCGAGCGACGTCACTCTTTACTTGGGAGAAGACTGCAAAGGCGCTGCACTCCGCGTACGAAGAGGCGATGGCATGACCGGCTCCCAGCGTCGACGCGTCGGAGTCAATCTGCTCTGGCTGGTTCCCGGCGAGGTCGGTGGCAGCGAGGAATACACCGTTCGACTTCTGTCGGCGCTCGCAGACTTAGGTTCAGGCGACGTCGATGTGATCCTGTATGTGAATAAACGGTTCAGCTCCGCGCATCCTGAAATCGTTTCCAGATTCACAACAGTTGTCGCTCCCGTTTCAGGTTCATCGCGAGTGCTGAGAGTCATCGCCGAGTCCACCTGGCTCACGATTCGATCACGAGTCGACCGATGTGCGCTTGTGCACCATGCCGGCGGAACAATGCCAGCGGTTCGGACCGTTCCCGGAGTCCTGACGTTGCACGACCTGCAGCCATTGGCGAACCCTGAACGGTTCGGACTCATCAAAGGTTCCTACATTCGATTCATCGCTCCTCGGTCACTGAGGCGAGCCGAATTCGTGGTGTGTCTTTCGCGCTATGTGGCGAATGACGCAATCGATCGTGTTGGCCTGCCTGCGGAGCAGATTCGGATTGTTCCGTGTGGCATCGCCGACCCGGGTGCAGCGTTTGATGCGCAGCGATTACGTGAACTGCTTGACCGCTTCGATCTTGAGGATCGGCCGTTCATCATCTATCCGGCGATCACCTACCCGCATAAAAACCACACGACGTTGGTCGCCGCGTTTGCGCGGATTGCCGAGAAGCATGACGAGGTGCGATTGGTCTTCACCGGTGGGGCGGGGTCCAACGATTCGGTAGTTCAATCGACCATCGAGGCCTACGGGCTCGATTCCAAAGTGATTCGCACGGGCCGAGTGCCTGAGTCTGATCTTGACCTTCTTTACCGAGCGGCGATGATGATGGCGTTCCCGTCGCTCTATGAAGGATTTGGCTTGCCACTGCTTGAGGCGATGAGCCGGGGGTGCCCGATTGTGGCCAGCGATGCAGCGTCACTGCCGGAAGTGGCAGGCGATGCCGCCGAGTTTATCGACCCGATTGATGTGGCAGGTTGGGCGAACGTGCTAGGCGCCCTCATCGAAGACCCAGCGCGACGTACCGTTCTTGCGCGAAGCGGATTCGATCGCGTGACGCAATTTGCATGGTCGGTTTCTGCGCAGTCTCTCCTTTCCGTCTACCGGGAGAACCGGTGAATCTTCTCGTTATCTGTCCCCATTTCGATCCCGATGTCGCGCCGACAGGTGTCGTCATGTCGCGTATCGCTCATGAACTCATTGCTCGTGGGCACCGCTTGCACGTGGTGACGTCATTGCCTTGGTATCAGCACCACGCAATTGATCCCGGATGGGAAGGTCAACTCGTTCGCACTGAGCGCACTGAGTGGGGTCGCATCAGCCGCGTGCATCCCTTTCCCACCGATAAGCGCAATATCCCAGCCAGAGCGCTGGCGTTCGGCGGCTTCACGGCGCTCGCGACAATCGTCGGAACGTTCAGTCGCGTGCGGCCCGACGCCGTGTTGGCGATGTCGCCGCCCCTCACGCTGGGCATGGCTGGGCGGATGGTGGCAACAGCAAGGCGTGTGCCTCTGGTTTTCAACATCCAGGATGTTTTCCCTGATGTCGCGATCGAACTCGGACTTCTCACCGGTGATCGCGTGATTCGAGGAGCCCGAGCGCTTGAACGAGCGAGCTACCGGATGTCCGACGCAGTAACGGTTCTTTCCGATGATTTGGCTGCAAACGTACGAGCCAAGATCACGATTGGTCTTGAAGGGGAGCGTGCCGATCTTCAAGCAGCAAAAGTTCGTGTCATCCCAAATTTCGTCGATACCAACGCTATTCGGCCGGCAGCGCGGGAGAATTCCTATCGCGAGGACTACGGGCTGATCGGCAAGACCGTTGTGATGTATGCGGGCAACGTCGGGTTCTCGCAGTCGCTTGATCTTGTGCTTGACGCTGCCCGGTACTTTGAAACATCGCGGCCCGATGTTGTGTTTGTGATCAACGGAGGCGGATCGGCGCGGCTCGACCTAGAGCGCGAGGCGGCGAATCTCTCCAACCTGCGGTTCATTGACATGCAACCAATTGAGCGTCTGCCGGAAGTCTTGGCTGCTGGAGACCTCCATGTTGTGCCGCTTCGAGCAGGCTTGGCCTGGTCGAGTGTTCCGTCAAAGTTGTATTCCATCCTTGCGGCAGGTCGACCAATTGTGGCCAGCGTCGATGCGGGCACCGAAGTAGAGCGAACCATTGAACGCGCCGGGGCTGGCATCGCTGTTCCGCCCGATAGTCCCGCTGAATTCCGCGCAGCGCTGGCTGAACTTCTCGATGATCGCGAACGTTCCGAGAGGATGGGGGCGTCGGGGCGACTCTTTGTCGAGCGCTGGGCATCACCGGCTGCAGTTGCTGAGTCCTACGAGAATCTGTTTGCCGAATTGATCGGCCACCGTCGTTCGCGACGCTGAACAGACTCTGACCGGGCACAAGGGCACCGACCGCTAACATTGCCGGTCTATGGGTAAAGCATCTCAGGCCAAGAAGACCGCCCGACTGGCCCGAGAGAGCGGTCAGGTCGAATCACGTCCGAAGCGCAAGCTGGCGTTTCCTCTCGCTGTTGCGGCTGCGGTGGTTATCGGCATTGTGCTGGTGGTCATCGCTCGGATGCCCGCAGACACGCCGAACCTGAACATCGATCCGACCACCGTCACCCTCGACCCAACGGTTTCAACGATCGACCCAGCCGCTCCCGCAAATGGTTCCTCAACGACTATCGCTGCAGGCGGGACTGACAGTGCTCCGACCACAGCCACAACGGTTGCGGCGGGCCAGTGAGAGCCGTTGTTCTTGTCGGAGGTTTCGGCACTCGTCTGCGCCCCCTCACAAATGATCTCCCGAAGCAGATGCTCCCGGTTGTTCGCGTTCCGATGATCGAACGGGTGGTGGCGGCGCTTGGGTCATACGGCGTGACCGAGGCTGTCCTTTCGCTGGGCTATCGCCCCGATGCATTTCTCGACGCGTATCCAGATGGTGTCTGTGCTGGGGTCGTGCTCCATTACGCCGTTGAACCCGATCCACTCGATACCGCAGGTGCTGTTCGCTTTGCTGCATTGTCTGCCGGGATTGACGACACGTTCATTGTCGTGAACGGCGATGTGTTGACCGATCTCAACGTTGCTGAGTTGTGGGAGTTCCACAAGAGTCACGGGGCGGAGGGAACGATCGCATTGACGCCAGTCGAAGATCCGTCGCGATACGGCGTGGTTCCGATCGACGACAATGGTCGGGTTATCGAATTTGTTGAAAAGCCTGCGCCTGGAACTGCGCCAACGAATTGGATCAATGCGGGCACCTATGTTCTTGAGCCCTCAGTTCTTGACCGCATCGCGTCTGATCGCAAGGTTTCGATTGAACGAGTGACTTTTCCGGCGATGGTTGCCGATGAGAGCCTTTTTGCACTGCATAGCGATGCGTATTGGATCGACGCAGGTACGCCCGATACCTATCTGCGCGCGCAACTTGACCTCATCGATGGGATTCGAGCAAATGAAATCGCAGTTCTTCCTTCTGATGAAATCGATTCTTCTGCGCTTGTCGAAAACTCTGTGCTCGGAGCCAACGTGGTTATCGGCAACGGAACGATTGTGCGTAACTCAATCCTGATGGATGGAGTCACGATCGGCCCCGGAGTTCGAATTCATGACTCCATCATTGCAAGCGGTGCGCGGGTTGGTCCCGACTCCCACATCAGCGACCTGACCGTTGTCGGCGCAGGTGTTGAAGTTCCCGCCCAGTCCGAACTGACTGGCGCCCGACTACCCGAAAGCGACTAACGATGCGCGCAGTTGTTACTGGCGGAGCCGGATTTATCGGTTCCACGCTGACTGATCGACTCCTTGCTGAAGGTCATTCCGTTACGGTCATCGACAACTTGGCAACAGGACGTCTCTCAAATTTGGAGAGCGCCCAAACAGCCGGGGATCGCTTCTCGTTTGTCGAGTTGGATGTTCGGTCCTCGGAGATTCCCGCAGCGTTGGCCTCGGCTGCACCCGATGTCGTGTTCCACTTGGCAGCACAAGCCGATGTCCGAGTCTCAGTGGAACGACCATTGTTTGACGCCGAGGTGAATGTCCTTGGCGGACTCAATGTGATTGAAGGCGCGCGGTTGGCGGGAGCCCGAAAGGTCGTTGTGGCCTCAAGCGGCGGAACGATCTACGGCGATCCTCTGCCGGAAGATCTTCCTGTTGACGAGCAGCATTCGCAGCATCCCATTTCGCCCTACGGCGTGGCCAAGAAAGTTATTGACGACTACCTCTACGCCTTTCGGTTCCTTCACGACCTCAACTACGTGGCGCTGGCCCTTGCGAACGTCTACGGGCCTCGTCAGGATCCACACGGAGAAGCCGGAGTGGTCGCAATCTTTGCTGGGCGTTTGCTTCGTGGCGAGGGTTGCCGAATTTTTGGCGACGGCGAACAAACACGCGACTTCGTGTTTGTCGATGACGTTGTCGACGCGTTCGTTCGTGCCGCCGAGAGCGGCGATGGAGTTCTCTGCAATATCGGCACCGGCGTAGAGACCTCGGTGAACAGCCTTTATCGAGCAATGGCCGTTGCGGCCGGGGTGGCAACTGAGGCGACCTACGAACCGGCACGAACCGGTGAGCTCGCTCGGTCGGCCCTCAACCCAGGCTTTGCTGGCGTAGAACTCGGATGGTCGCCCCAGACAGACCTTGAAGCCGGAGCGCTTGCGACACTCAACTGGTTTCGCGAGCAGGTCTGAGGTTTAGCTCTTTAACGCATTCCACACGTTGAGAAATTTGCGGCGAATGCGTAACGGCAGGAGCGATTCGAGTCGCTCGAGCTTTTCCTTGGCTTCATGCAATTGCAGGCGGTAGCTCTCGGCTCGCGGTTCCCACTCGCCGAAGAGTGAATCTCGGCTGCGGTTATGCGAGAGTTGGACGAGCATGTCTTTGTCTCTCGGATCGAATGACGCCACGATCAAACCGTCTCCGCTGTAGGACTCAGAGACGGAGTGTTCGGCGATGATGTGTGCACCAGACCACAACAAGATTTCGAGCACCTGTTGGTGTGTTGTCGCGCTGCCTGTGATTGCGAGGTCGTGGGTGCTGACGACGAGAAAGCGAACCGAACCTTGTCGAAGGCGTTCGCTCGCTCGGATGAGTAATGGAACCTCGCCACCTTGAATATCCGAAAGCAGGACATCCACCTTGTCGATTTTGCAGGTTGCGAGAAGTGAATCGAGATCATGGGAGGGAAGGTCGGTCGGGTTCGGATTTGTCTCGGTAACGAAGCCGCGAATGGAACCGCCACCGATGCCGATGGCGGCATTAAGGAACGTGCCCACACGACCGTTGATAGCGAAGTTGCGTTTCCCGACCTCGAGGTGATGGGAGTCGGGTTCGAGGCAGATCGAATTTCCTTCGGGAAAGTTATTGAGAAACCAAAGGCTGTAATAGGCCCAAAAACTGCCGAGTTCGATCATTGTGGGTGGTCGATCGATGGGGCAGGTCGCGGTGAGCCGTTCCAAGATTGCCGAGAAGACAACTTCTTCTTGTGGCTCATGAATTCCACGGAGGCATCGGATGATCTCACCTGTTAGATCGCCGTAGTAGCAGCCCTCTTCGACAAGAACGCCGTTGTGCATGACCTGAACCTGACCGGAGGGATGGTCCACCACTTCGCCGGCGTTCGCGACCCGCGGGAGGTCGTCGGCGTCGGTGCACGAAACGGTCATTGCGACTCTCGATTGAAACGCTGCCGGCACCTTCGTGAAGTCGGGAGTTAAGCCATTGGGTCGGGGTGGGCTGAGTGGTCCGAGTTGTGGGGGTGGCGGCGCTGCCGGCGGTGGGTTATCGACGGGAGGAATTGCTGGGTCAGTCATTGAGGGAGGACTCGTTCTCTCAGCGGAAAAGGTCATCAGCGGAAGATCGCACGATTTCCTCGGCGACGCTTCCATCGCGCAGCCATGTCGGGTCAGCGCCGCGAATGACGGCGACCGGAATATTGGTGGACTTGCCCATCACTAATTCGGCGGCGGCAGCGAGTTCATCGACGACAGCGACTTCAGTGACGTGCATCTCGCGACCGAGGGCATCGGGCGTGCCGCGCAGGTCAATGATGCCCGCGACTCCTGCACAGCCGATTGCAACGTCGGTAACTCCTCTGCGCCATGGACGGCCAAAGGTGTCGGAAATGATTACGGCCACATCGACACTGAATCGGTGACGCAGTCCGTCGCGAATCCTCCGGGCCGAGCGATCGGAATCGACAGGCAGCAAAGCGGCCCATCCGCTTTCGACATTTGAAAGATCGACGCCAGCATTTGCGCAGATGAAACCGTGCTCGGTTTCGCTGATGATCAAGTCCCCGCGGCGACGAAGGATTCGAACCGATTCGCGTTCGACCAGAGGTTTGTGGCTGAGTGGATCGGTGGGATCGATGGCAACAAGGCGATCCTCGGCTTTGGACACAATCTTTTGGGTGACAACAAGTACATCGCCATCGATCAGCATTGTGTCCGTTGCACTGGACGACGCTTCATGAATCAATGCCGCGAGGTCGTCACCGGCGTGGATCTCGCCGATGCCTTCGATACCAAAGATCTCCATGCGGCTCATGTCGTGGCTCCTGAAAGCACAGTTCGGGCCAAGGATTCCGAAACCCCGGGCTTACTCATAATGGTTTCAGTCACGATGCAGTTCAATCCAAACGATTCGACCGCCGATTTGAGGGAGTCATCGGCAGTATCAATGACGAGCGTGCTTACGAACTCGTTGTAGAGAGCGGCAACACCAAGAACCGAAGCATCGTGGCCCAATTCGGCGAGCATTCGATCGGCAGGTCCCTTCAGTGCGGCGCCAGCAATGATCGGCGAGACCGCGATGACGTTCTTGCGACGCCGCACGAGTGCATCTCGGATTCCGGGCACGGCAAGAACTGGTGCGATCGATACAAGCGGATTCGAGGGAGCAATGACGATGAGGTCGGCCGACTCGATTGCATCGAGAACGCGTGGCGCGGGCTCCGAATCCTCTGCACCTTCGAACCGAACATTTGAGATCGGCACCGAATGGTGGCGCTGAACGAAGTATTCCTGAAAACTAATTTCGGTTCCGGCCGCAAGGATCGGTGTGTTGCTCCCGGCAGCGTCGTCGGCAGCCAGAGTCACCATTGTGCGGAGCGAGTCGCAGGTTGCTGGCAGCACCGTGAGCCCGAGGTTCCAGGCAGCGATGATTTCAGCGGTAACTGTGGCGAGATCAGCGCCTTCATGCAGGCGTTGCGTTCGGTAGAGGTGCGTTCCAAGGTCTCGATCTCCAAGGCCGAACCAGCTGACGCCTCCGTACTGCTCAAGCATTGTTCGTGATTGCCACGACTCATTCACCAAGCCCCACCCGGTGTCGGGATTGATGGCGTCGGCGAGCGTATAGGTGACCGTGTCGAGGTCGGGGGAGATGTGGAGTCCGTGAAGGACAAGGTCGTCGCCAACGTTGACGATGGCAGTCACCTCAGATGCATCAACGACATGAAGGAGGGCGCGCAGCATTCGTGCGGCACCTACACCACCGGCGATGACGGTGATCATTGTGACTAGGTCAGATCGCGTTGCTGGCGAGCGACGTTCTCGAGGTCCGCATCAACCATCATGTGTACGAGATCGCGGAATGGTGTCTTGGGCTGCCACCCGAGAACTGTCCGTGCGTGCGTTGCATCGCCGACGAGGAGATCGACTTCGGCAGGGCGGAAGAACCGTTCGTCGATGACGATGTGATCTTCCCAATTGAGGTCCACGCGAGAGAACGCGATCTCGCAGAATTCGCGGACAGAGTGGGTCTCGTCAGTGGAGATAACGAAATCTCCGGGAACGTCTTGTTGCAGCATTCGCCACATCGCGTCGACATAATCGCCGGCAAAGCCCCAGTCTCGCTGTGCGTCGAGATTGCCGAGTCGAATTTCGGAGTCGAGTCCGAGCTTGATCCGAGCGACGCCGTTGGCGATCTTGCGAGTGACGAATTCGAGGCCTCGTCGTGGGCTTTCGTGATTAAAGAGGATTCCGGAGCTCGCGTGCATGCCGTAGCTCTCGCGATAATTCACCGTGATCCAATGTCCGTAGAGCTTGGCGACTCCGTACGGACTGCGTGGGTAGAACGGGGTGGACTCGCGTTGGGGAACTTCAACGACTTTGCCAAACATCTCTGAAGAACTCGCCTGGTAGAAGCGAACGTCGTGATCGGTGAGGCGAATCGCGTCGAGCAGTCGAGTGACGCCGAGTGCGGTGGTTTCGCCAGTCAGGACAGGCTGTCCGAAGGACGTCTGCACGAAGGATTGTGCTGCGAGGTTGTAGACCTCGTCTGGCTTGTGCTCTCGCATGATGTGGATCATCGAAACCTCGTCGAGGAGGTCGCCGGGGACGAGTTCGAGGTCGTCCTGCAGGTGGCCGATCCGCTCAAAGTTCACGGTGGAACTGCGACGAACCATCCCGATGACGTGGTAGCCCTTCGCCAACAACAGTTCAGCCAAATACGAGCCGTCCTGACCGGTGACTCCTGTGATGAGTGCTCGTTTGCTCATTGTGTGATTCCGCTTGGGGAGTGGGGGCATCGCCCGTGGTTGTTGGATTGTACGGGCCAGAGGGGCCTATGGAATGCCGAAATTCGCTTCTCATTCATCGGCGACTGGAAACCACGACCCGGTGTTCGTCAAGGATGTCGTGGAGAGTTGTCTCAAGGGAGATCTGAGGTGTCCAGCCAGTGATGGAGTTCAACCGGGTTGGGTCACCGCGCAATACCGGGGTCTCAACTGGGCGCTGCAATTCGGGGTCCGCTTCGAGGCGCATGGGAGATTTAGCGAGGGACACGAGACGCTCGGCAAGATCGCCAATAGTCAGATCGTGACCGGAGCATACGTTGTAGGCCTCGCCTGCCTCGCCCTTCTCCATGAGCAGCCGGTAGGCCCGAACGACATCGCGAACATCGGTGATGTCGCGACGGGGGGTGAGGTTTCCAACTGGAACTGAACTCAACCCATCGCGCTCGTTGATGGCGATCCGTTCAGCGATTGCTGGTGCAACAAAGCGAGTGGTTTGCCCTGGACCGAGGTGGTTGAAGGCGCGAACGCGAATGGTTTCAAGTTGATGGCCGAGCCACGCCTGCAGCGCTAATTGATCAGCTGCAACTTTGCTTGCGGCATAGGGGGTCACGGGTCGGAATGGTGTCGATTCCGTTATCGGTAATTCCTGTGGGGTGACGCGCCCGTAAACGTCGGCACTGCTTACGGCCAGAACTCTTGGTTTGCCGTTGGCAACGCAGGCTTGAAGAAGATTGAGCGTTCCCTCTGCATTCACGCGAAACGCATCAAGCGGGAAGTCCCAAGATGCGCCGACATCGCTCCATCCGCCCAGGTGGTACACGACATCGGGCTTACTGTTGGCGAGGAGAGCATTAACAGCAACGGCGTCAAGAAGGTCTGGGCCATCGGCACGGTCGACTCCAATGACGGTGTCGCCCTGAAGATCTAAATGTGCACACAGGTGACGTCCGACAAAGCCGGCAGCGCCGGTGACTAAAGCCTTCACGTTGCGATCCTAGGCCCGAGCCGCACACGCAAGTTCGAACAGCTCAACCAATTCATCGGTCGATCGGTCCCATGAAAAATGGGTCAGTCGTTCGTTGCCAGCAGCAACAAGTGATTCGGCAACCGCTTTGTCGTCGAGAACCTTTTCGATGGCGCTGACCAAGGTGTCGACGTCGCCAGGTTGGGCCCACTGCGCCGCGGACCCGAGAACTTCGGGCAGTGATCCCGTGCGAGTCGCGACAACGGGCACTCCTGCAGCCATCGCCTCAAGTGGAGGGATTCCGAATCCCTCAAGAAGTGATGGATAGACAAAGGCACGCGTGCCTGCGAGAAGGTCGTCACGGTCGGCGTCGGAGAGCCAGCCTGTCCGACGAATCCTTGATCGATTCGGTGAGGAGTCAATGACCTCTTTGACCGCGTCGACGCCCCATCCGTCGGGCCCGGCAATGACGAGGTGGAGGTTCGGTCGCTTGGGGGCGATCACATCGAAGGCTCGAACGAGCGTCGGAATGTCTTTACGCGGTTCGATTGTCCCGAGGGAAAGTACGTAGTCATCGACACCAGCAAATGCGCGTCCTCGTTTGGCGCGTTCGGCTCGAGTCGCGTCGTCGATCTGTTGCGGTCCACCGAGGTGGATCGCTCGAACCCGATGCGGTTCAACGTTGAGCGTGGAAACGACATCGTCGGCGACGGCTTGTGACGGTGTGTGGATCCATGCGCCATCGAGAATCTCTCGGCGAAGCAGAGCCGGAACCTGTTGCACATCGTTGGTGCACATTTCGGGAAAGTGCACGGCGGTGAGGTCGTGCACCATCACGACCCGCGCTGCGTTCTTCGCCGGGGGAACGACATAGTTCGGCCCCCATACAAGGTCGATATCGCCGGTCCACCACTCGATAGGCGGCCAGGGACCACGTCGCCACAGCGCTCGAAGCGGACGCGCAACCATTGGACGTCGATGGGCGCGCACCCCGGGAGGGAGTTCGTCGAGCATTGGCCCAGCCCCGCGGCGCGAGACGGCAAACGCGGAAACCTCGAGTCCGGGACGCGCGAAGCGATGAAGGTAGGTGCGTGTCACGCCACCGATGCCAGTTCGGTGTCCGATGAGTGAGGTCGCGTCAGCGGCGATTCGCACGTCAGCGACGCCCGCGCTCGGCGACGAGCGAGGCGAATGTGCCGAGCGTCGTGGTCATCGTCTTTGCGATCTCCGACGCCGTCGGGAGCGTCATGCCCGATTCCCGCTCCCATTCGCGGCGTCGCACCTGCAAACGGTTGAATCCGAGGATTCCGAAGCCGAGGCCGACGCTGAGGGCCTCCTGGGCGGCACGTCGAATGGGGTCATACGAAGCATTTTCCACAGGGGTCAGCGTAGACGGGGGTCAGCGGGATCGGACAGTAGGAGGACTACCCTCGGAGACCGTCGTGACTGTTAACGAACCCCCCTCCACGCCGGCCCTCGGGCCGACTGCGGACCCGAACCCCCTTTCCGGAGGCGGGTCGGTGCCTCCAGCGGGTGCTGATTCCGAGTCGGTCTTTGACGAACTTCTTGTGGCGCTTAGCAAGAGTTCCGATACTTCGGCCGAAACCACTCCGCCATCGCCAAGTTTCGAATCCCTCTTCGAGGCGGAGGAACCTGAAGGACCTGCCCCCGCCGTCGTAGCGGTCGTGGTCGCCCATAACCCAGGTGCATGGTTTGAAGAGACGCTTTCCAGCCTCGGCGCCCAGGACTATTCGGCCCTTTCCGTTCTCGTTATTGATGCTGCGAGCACAGATGGGGCCGAGCTCCGAGATCGGGTGGGGGCTGTTCTCCCCGATGCTCATCTACGTCGCCTTCCCGACAACTCTGGCTACGCCTCCGCTGCCAATGAAGCTCTCGTTGCTGTTCAAGGCGCTGCGTTCTATCTGTTCTGTCACGACGATGTTCGCCTCGATCCAGATGTTGTGCGACTGCTGGTCGAAGAGGCATTTCGATCGAATGCCGGAATCGTTGGACCCAAAATCGTTGAGTGGAGCGAGCCACGGCGGCTGCTCTCGGTTGGTATGGGTGCAGACCGGTTTGGCCATCCTGCGGCCTATGTCGAACGAGGCGATCTCGACCAAGAGCAACACGACGCGGTGCGCGACGTGTTTTTCATTCCCGGAGCGGTGACGCTCATACGGGCTGATCTCTTCGAAGCCCTTGGTGGTTTCGACTCCGCCATTTCGTTCCATGGTGAGGATCTCGAAATTTGCTGGAGAGCTCACGCGGCCGGAGCGCGTGTGATCGTGGCTCCTGCGGCGCGTGTCGCCCATCTCGAGGCGCTCGGTAGCCGCCGGCCCGTCGACGATCGTCGACGACTTCAGGCCCGACATCGATTGCGGGCAATGCGTGATTCGGACACCCTCGGTACTCGTGTGCGCGCAACGCCGGCAGCATTCATTCTTTCTTTGTTGGAAATCGTCCAAGCAATTGTGCTGGGCCGCTTCCGTCAGGCACGAGATATTTGGTCTGCGTGGACATGGAATTCGAGAAATGCTTCCTCCGCCCGAGAGCGACGAGCATCACTCGCTGCGATCCGGCGCGTTCCCGACAGCGAAGTTCATGCGTTTCAATCTCGCGGAAGCGCCCGCCTCACCGCATTCATGCGCAACCGTATTGTGCGTTCCGAAGCGGCAGCTGGCGGTCGCGAACTCATGTCGAACCTACGAGATGCCCGGTCAGCGACTCCGTTTGTTGTCTGGGTGTTGATGATCGCTTTTCTTTTCGTCGGCGGGCGCGAACTTGTTCTTCATGGGGTCCCCGCTGTTGGTGATTTTGTGCGCTTTCTTCCGCCCGGAGAAATGGTCGAACGCTGGCTGAGCGGTTATCAAACAGTTGGTCTCGGATCCACGGCGCCCGCTCCAACCGGTTTCGGCTTTCTCGGAACCTTGGGCTATTTGTTTTTAGGTGCTATCGGCTTGCTGCGAGGCGTGTTGATTCTTGGTCTATGGCCGCTAGGCGTCCTGGGAATGTGGCGTCTCACGCAACCGGTGACTTCTCAGCGTTCGCGTCTGCTCACGTCGGTTGTTTATTTGATCATTCCCATTGCTGCGAACGGGATGGCGCAAGGGCAGTGGGGGACACTGGTTCTTTACGCATTGCTTCCGTGGGTCGTCTCTCAACTCGCCTCTGCAAGTGGTCTTGCTCCATTCGGGACCATTGGGGACCAAGCCGGACCAGGTGTTCGATCCCGACCGTTGCTGCATCGCATACTTTCGGTTGGGTTGTTTGTTGCACTCGGCGCCATTATCGAACCCTCGGTAATCGTTGTGGTGGCCGGGGTCGCGATCGCCTTCGCAGTTGGCGGTTGGGTCGCAGGACAGTTCGTTGGAAGCGGCCGAATCCTGTTCGTCGGTGTTGGCGGTTCGGCAGTTGCATTGGTGCTGCACTTGCCGTGGAGTCTCGGATTCCTCGACGGTTGGGATTCGCTGGTTGGGGTTTCTTCCAACGGTGGGTTCGCTCTTGGACTTGTCGATGTTTTGCGATTCGGAACGGGACCGTTTGGAACGGGAATCCTCGGGTGGCTTCTCCTTATAACCGCGTTGCTGCCGCTGTTCATTGGTCGGCAGTGGCGGCTTTCTTGGGCAGTTCGCGGGTGGGTGTTGGCCCTGGTCGGCTTCGCTCTGGCGTGGGGAGTCGGCCAAGGGTGGCTAACGGAGTATCTGCCTTCCGCTTCAATGTTGCTGGTGCCATCTGCACTCGGCGTCGCGCTCGCCGCTGGTTTGGGTATGGCGGCGTTTGAGATTGATCTTCCCGACTATCACTTTGGCTGGCGTCAGATTGTCTCGTTGCTTGCTGCTGGGTCATTCATCGTTGCGCTCGGTCCTGCGCTGATGTCGTCGCTCTCGGGTCGGTGGAACATGCCGCGTGGCGACTTCAATCGATCACTTTCTTTCCTTGGCGACGGCACCACCGATGGCGCCTACAGGGTTTTATGGCTCGGTGACGCCACTGCACTTCCGCTCCAAGGGTGGGCCCTCGACGCCCCTGCGGTCGATGACCTTGGCCCCGAGCGAACACTCGCGTACGCGACGACCATCTCTGACACGCCCTCGATCGCTGAGCAGTGGGCGGGTTCAGACTCAGGCGCAACGAGCAATCTTGCGCGAGCTCTTCAAACGGCGTCAGAAGGTGGAACCGCACGGTTGGGTGCGTTGTTGTCGCCCATGGCCGTGCGATACGTCGTCGTTCCTGTCGCGCCAGCTCCTGATCCCTACGCCCGTTCCCGAGCTTCCGTGCCGACCGACTTGCTCGCGGTACTCGATGCACAACTCGACCTCGCATCGATCACGGTGAACCCCGGTATGCGCGTGTACCGAAATTCTGCGTGGGCGCCAGGGGTTGCCGAATTGCCGAGTGGAACGCAGTTGCCAGATGGTGGACCCTCACTTGCTGATCGCACAGATCTTGCTCTTCAGGGCTCAACCGCGGCGCTCACCGATTCATCAGGATTTGCCGACTACGAGGGCGAGTTGCCCAGCGCTGGCGAGGTCTATGTGGCTTCGGCAGGTGAAGGTTGGGAACTAAAGGTTGATGGACAGACATTGCAGCGCAACTCGGCGTTCGGTTGGTCGAGTTCGTTTACCGCGACCGACGGCGGCGTCGCCACGCTCTCATTCCAGACCCCTGCAACACGAAGGGCACTTGTTGCGGGTCAAGTCATCCTCTGGATCCTCGTTGTCGTGTATCTACTTCGAGTCCGAGTCCGTGAGGATGAACGCACCGATCTTTTGCCGGGCGCACCCATTGAACCAACACCTGAAGCTGGGCCCGAAACTGCCGTTGAACCGATGGCGCTCATCGACGCGGTGATGCTTGATGAATTCGCTGACATTGGCGTCGAGACCGCGGTCGTCGATGTCGATGTTGAGGTTGCTGCCGACATCGCAGCGAATGCGGTAACCAAAATCGAGTTCGAAATTCCGGAGGAGCCACAGGTCGGATCCATGTCTCCGGAAGATTCAGAAGCGTTCTGGAAGACCGGTCGTAGAGGCCTTCGGAGGAAGTCGAAATGAATCGAGCGTGGCGAGTTCCGATCCTTTTGCTTCTCCCTGTACTGCTTGTCAGTGCCGTAGTGGTTCAGAACCGAACTACTGCAACATCGAATTCCAATGTTCGGCTCAACGGGATGGTGCCAGCGGCATCGCCAGAGGGCGCTCTGAGTTCAACGTGGTACTGCGCTGCCGGATCGGCTACCGGAGTTACCGCCGGCGATGCCGCAGGTTTCGCTGAACAGTCAATCGTTGTTTCGAATGCAACATCAGTCGATTCAACTGGTGCAGTTTCTGTGTTCACCGAGAAGGGCGACACCACGGTTAAAGCCGTGAAGGTCGAGGCCCATAGTCAAACAACAGTTCGTGTGAGCGACATTGTCAAGGCGCCATGGGCGTCTGCACTGGTCGAGATGTCTGGTGGCGCCATCACCGTGGTGCATGAACTTCGGGGACCAACAGGACGTTCCGTTAGTGCATGTGCGTCTACTCCGAGTGCTCGGTGGTACTTCCCTTCAGGCACAACAAGAGCTGGTTCCCGCAATCTCATGGCATTGTTCAATCCATTCCCCGGAGAAGCCACAGTCGATTTCGCATTCGACACCGAAGACGGTGCTCGTACTCCTCAACAGCTCCAAGGCATGGTTGTTCCTGGTGGTCGCCTCGTCGTCGTCGATGTAGGCGCAATCGTGACGCTCCGGGAACGGGTCTCCACCACGGTGACTGTCCGCATCGGGAGATTGATCGCTGAACAGATTCAGACCTCCGATGGTCGGGCCAACTCAGAGCAAGGCCTCACGGCAGTCCTTGGTGCGACATCGACGTCGCCAATTTGGACATTTCCGGTTGCGACCGCTGCGTCAACAACAGCTCGCGAAATTGTTTCCATACTCAACACGGGCGATTCCGATACGGAAGTGCAGGTCGAGGTGCAACTCGATGATCCGGCAACAAATGGAAGTGTTGAACCATTTGTTGTTCAGGTTGCTTCGCGTCGGTCTGCTCAGATCGATCTCGGTGCCGATCCGCGCATTCCTAAGTCTGTCGGACGCTGGCTCATCGTGCGCTCCAGCGACGGCGCGCAGATCGTTGCAGAGCGTTCTGTCGGGGCGACCCGCACCGCAACGGGCGGAGGGCTCTCGTTCACTATGGGAGTCCCACTTGCTGCGACGCATTGGCTTGGAACAATTGCGACAACGACCGAGGTTTCCTCATCGCTTGTTTCGGTAGCGAACCCTTCCGCATCTGAGACTGCCACGGTGACAATTTCGACCCATTCAAGGGGTTCTGTCCTCGCTATTTCCACGGCGAAGGTAGTTCGCATAGCGCCGGGCCAACGCCTTGTGGTGAACCTTGCGTCGGCGACAACTGGTAAAGCCGACGCATCGTTAGAGATCAAAGCGGATCAACCAGTTGTCGTTGGTCAATGGATTGCGTTAGCGACACCTTTCGAAATTCTGACGATTTCTGACTTTCCGGTGCTTGGTTCTGAATCGCTGTTGGTGAATGTGTTCACTCCGGACCAAGCAGTAGCGGATTCTGCTGAAGTTATTTCTGACGACACCGTGCCCGAGGCGACCACAACCACGAGCGCGGTCGTGACAACGACAGTTGCCGCAGCGCCACCGTCGACAGTCGCCGGCGCAACAACTACAACCGTTCGCTGATCATGGAACGGTTGCTCATTGCCGTCGTGCTGGTGGGCATTGCGGTCGTTGTCGCTTTCGTGCTCCAGCGTCGCAAGCCGGCGCCACCAGCGGACACGAAGTGGAACATTCCTGTTCAACTCGATCGTCGCGACTTTGCTCGTCCCGACGCGCCGTGGCTGGTCGCCGTTTTCACTTCATCGACCTGCGACGCCTGTGCCGGCGTTTGGTCGAAAGCAATGCATCTCGATGCGGGTCCGGATGGTCCGGTATGCGTGCAGGAACTTGAAGCAGTGGCCGAGGCGGAGATCCATCGTCGGTATGGGATCGATGCAGTCCCGCTGATCCTGATTGCTGGCAGCGACGGAGTCGTGCAGCACCATTTCGTTGGACCCGTAACCGCTACCGACCTTTGGGCAGCGGTGGCGGAAGCAAGAGAGCCAGGCTCAACGCCCGGTTCCTGCGAAAACCACGACTGACTTAGTTCTCGGTGACGTCAGCGTCGACTGGAGCGTCGACAACGTCTTCGATTCCGCTCGGTGAACGTGGCACCGAGGTTCCGTTGTGCGGGTTAGCGGAGGTTGAACCGGCGCGAGCCAATTCGAGGAGTCGAGAGACCTCGGTGCCGTCGATGGTTTCATGCTCGAGCAATGCCCGAGCGACGAGGTCAAGGCCGTTGCGATTCTCTGTCAGCACCTCGCGACAGCTCTCTTGCGCTTGGCGCAGGATGCGTTCAACTTCTTCGTCGATGACACGAGCAGTGTCGTCGGAGTAGTCGCGGGTGTGCATGAGGTCTTCACCCAAGAACACCTGTCCTTGTGAGCCCCATGCCATCGGGCCGACTCGAGTGCTCATGCCCCATTCGCGAACCATCTTGCGGGCAAGTTCCGTCGCGCCAACGAGGTCGTTGTTTGCTCCGGTGGAGACGACATTGAAAACGAGATCCTCGGCCATACGCCCGCCCATGCGGACGATCAGCATGTCCTGGATGTAGTCCTGCCGGTAGATGTGCCGCTCCTCAATGGGCAACTGCATCGTGACACCGAGGGCCATTCCGGAAGGAATGATCGTGACTTTGTGCAACGGATCGGCAGTCGGAAGGACGGCAGCACAGACAGCGTGGCCAGCCTCGTGGTAGGCGATGGCTTCTTTTTCTTGGTCAGAAAGTGCCATCGAGTCACGACGTTGCCCCATGAGGATGCGGTCGCGAGCTTCTTCAAAGTTGCGACGATGAATTTCCGTGGCGCCTTCGCGAACTGCGAACAGCGCTGCTTCGTTCACAAGGTTGGCGAGGTCGGCACCGCTCATGCCGGGAGTACCGCGAGCCACGAGGTCGAGGTCGACATCGGGGTCGATCCTCTTGTGGCGAATGTGAACATCGAGAATCTGGCGACGATCTTCGAGTTCCGGCAGCGGCACCACAACTTGGCGGTCGAATCGACCGGGGCGGAGAAGCGCAGGATCGAGGATGTCAGGTCGGTTGGTGGCCGCCATCATGACAATGCCGGTGGTGACTTCAAAGCCGTCCATCTCAGACAGCATTTGGTTGAGCGTTTGCTCACGCTCATCGTGACCACCGCCGAGTCCGGCGCCGCGTTTGCGACCGATGGAATCGATTTCGTCGATGAAGATAATTGCTTTGCCCATCTTTCGGGCGGTGTTGAAAAGGTCGCGCACACGGCTTGCGCCAACACCAACAAACATCTCCATGAAGTCTGAACCGGTGACAGATAGGAATGGCACGCCAGCTTCGCCTGCGACAGCACGAGCAATCAGCGTTTTGCCGGTTCCAGGAGGGCCAACAAGAAGGATTCCCTTGGGAATTCGTGCCCCAATTTCCGCGAATCGTTCGGGGTGTTTGAGGAAGTCGATGACTTCAGTGACGTCCTGCTTGACGCCTTCGTATCCAGCCACGTCGGCGAAGGTGGTCGCCGGGCGTTCCGACGAATACGTCTTGGCTTTGCTCTTGCCAATCGACATGATTCCGCCCATTTGCCCGGACGCACGTCGTTGCATCCACATGAAGAAACCAATGAGCAGAAGGACAGGAAGGAGAAGGGGGATCAGGGTGCCCCAAATGCTCTGGGAGGGGGAGGAGTACTTGACGCCCTTTTCAGTGAAAAGAGCCTGATCTGCGTCTGTCGGCTTCACCGGACCAGTGGTTGAGAACTGCGATCCGTCGTTGAGGGTTCCGGAAATGTTTCCGTTTGCGTTATCGAAGGTGGCTTCTTTGACCTGGTTGCTGTTGAGGTCTTCGATGAACTCGCCATAGGAAATTTTCGTACTCGGTGTTGAGGAGGCGATGAATTGCAGGCCGATAGCGCCAACCACGACGGCAAGGAGAACGAGAATTGTCCAGCGAGGCCAACCTCCGTCGCCACCGAATCGACCGCTGCTGCGGCCTTCGCCAGAACCTGAGGGAGGAGTGGGAGTTTCGGGACTCATAGGCGGCAGCCTAGAGGCCGTTTGGGAAAATCCCGATCGCCCCCGACATGGCCGATCGAAAGGTTCTCTTAGGGGGCAGTGAGATGGCCAGCGAGCGACGCGGGGCCGCGTCGGCGGTCGACAAGAGTCCAGCCGTTTGGCACGGTCATTGAATCGGCATGACGCCGGCAAACGTCGTAATTGGCGGGGTGGGCTTCGTCGGCAAGGACGTCAAGGAGCACCATTTGATCGCCGTAGTTGTACTCAAACGTGGCCGTCGCCGGAGAGCTGCACCCCGGTCGAGCGCACGAACGTTTCATCGCCTCACGATATCGCTGGGCACCGTTCAACTCGTGGACCGTTGACCGATAGCCTCGCCGCCGTGGCCAAGTCGGGAAAGAACTCAGACAACGCATCCGAGCCGAAGAAGCCTGCTCCTTCGTCACGCACGAATGGACCGGCCGGAGGCGCGCGAGTTCCTAAGGGGCGCGTTCCCGTCGCTTCGGATCCGCCGAATCGCTCTCGTCGGTTCCTCGGTCGCGGACCAACCCCAGCGACCGGGGCTCTTTCGAAATCGTCAAACGAACCTGGCGATGCATTAGCTGAGGCAACCGCGACAGCATCATCGAAGAAGAAGTACGCCTACGGCGGTGGCGCGCTGATTTTGGTTTTCATAGGCGCACAACTTGTGTCCTCCGTGGTTTTTGGATTGGTTCAGTCCCAGACCTCTTACGACTTCACGGCACCGGCGGGCATCGGCGCTGCCGCCGGCCAGGCAAGCAGCCAATTTGCTAGCGGCCAGATGCTCGCGGTCTCAGTGCCGCCACCTTTATGGCTGACCGCGCTTATGCAGATCCCGTTGTGGCTTGGTCTTGGTGCAGCGCCAATTTGGTTCGCAATCAAGAAGGGCAAGGGTGTCGTTGCCGACCTTGGCCTTCGAATGAAGCCAATCGATGTGCCTGTCGGACTGGCGATTGGTGTCGCTTGCCAGTTGATCCTCGTGCCGGTCGTGTATTTCCTGCTTCGCCCACTGCTAGGCGTGAACGATGTGTCGGCTGCGGCCCGAGAACTTACCGACCGCGCTAGTGATCCTTTGTCGATCGTGCTTGTCTTTCTTATTGTGGGGATTGGAGCGCCGGTAGCGGAGGAGATCTATTTCCGCGGGATGGCACAGCGCATCTTCGGACGCCGTCTTGGCCCCTGGGCAGCAATCTTCGCCGCAGCCGCCTTCTTTGCTTCCACACATCTTCAGCCGTTGCAGTTCCCAGCGTTGTTGTTGTTCGGCGTCATTCTCGGATTCATGGCCTGGCGAAGCGGTCGAATCGGACCCGCAATTTGGGCACACGTCGGGTTCAACGTTGTGGCTGCCGCTGGACTGCTCTTTCAATTCGGTCCGACGTGAAGAACGTGACAAGGATTTCAGGAATACAAGTGGCAACATGGTCCGGTCATGACTGAGGACGACCTCTCTACGCGACAAGTGCAGCCACTGTCCGAGGCGGATCTCGACGATCCGGTCGTGGCCAGCCTCGGGCGAGCCATTGATCCGCCGAGTCGCCCGGTCCAGGCGTTGCATGCAGCAGGCCGTGCTATTCAATCCTTAGGACGGTGGGGCCCCGAATCTTGGGTTTCGCTTGCGATTGTTGCTGGGTGCGTGTTGTTCACGTTCGCGCAATTGAGCCCGTCGGACATCCTCTCTTCGTCGACTCCCGCCGGAGGCGATATGGGTGCGCATGTGTGGGGCCCGGCCTACATGCGTGATCACTTGCTTCCTTCGTTCCGCGTTACGGGATGGACTCAGGATTGGTATGCAGGTTTTCCTGCGTATCACTTCTACATGGTGCTCCCTTCGCTGGCGATAGCTCTTTTGAGTTTCATCCTTCCTTACGGTCTTGCGTTCAAACTCGTTGCGATAAGTGGACTACTCACTCTGCCCATTGCGTGTTGGGCATTTGGTCGTCTTACTCGTCTTCCCTTTCCGGTTTCGCCACTTCTCGCAGTTGGAGCAACAGCGTTTCTCTTTGATCGTTCGTTTTCGATCTATGGCGGGAACATTCCATCCACCCTCGCTGGGGAATTCGCATTCTCGATATCGCTGAGTTTTGCGATTGTTTTCCTCGGGGTAGTTGGGCGTGGACTTGAAACAGGACGTCAGCGAGTTATTGCACCGATCCTCCTTGCGCTCACGGGTCTTTGCCATCTCATCCCGTTCTTGTTCGCAATCGGCGGAGCGATTGTGTGGCTTGCGATCTCTCTCGCCCGTAAACCCGGGTTCTTCAAGCGGATCTGGTGGTTGGCGTGCACAGGAGTCGTCGGAGTCGCGTTGATGGGATGGTGGCTCTTCCCGTTCTATTTGCGCTCCGGCTACATGAACGACATGGGCTGGGAAAAGAAGACGAATTACTCCGATCTGCTTTTCCAGAGAAGCACTCTCGATCCACAGTTAGTCAACTCGCCACCAATTCAATGGGTGCTTGTTCTCGCATTGCTCGGGCTCGTGATGTCAATTGCATGGAAGCGCCGCGGGGGAGTTTTTCTCGCAGTTCTTGCGGGCTGTGTAGCAATTGCATTCATCGTCTTACCTCAAGGCAAGTTGTGGAACGCGAGGCTGCTGCCGTTTTGGTACCTCAGTCTCTATTTGCTTGCCGCGATCGGGGTTGCAGAACTTGGTCGGACAATCGCTTCTCTGTTGTCTCGCGATCCGGACACGCCGCGAAGGTCGGCAACAATCGCGACCGCCGTTGTCGGTGCACTCGCGGGTCTTACGGTCATCGCGATGCCGCTGCGCGCGATGCCCGAGAAAATTGCACTGGGCCCTGTCAGCATCGAACTTGGCGGCGTTCAGAATGACGGTCGTTACCACTGGTTGTTCTTGTCGACGAGCGAATCGAGTTTCATCCCCTCTTGGGCGCGTTGGAACTTCAGTGGATACGAGGGGAAACCGGCGTATCCGGAGTACCGCGACATCGTTCAGACAATGGACACTCTGGGTGAAACCAATGGCTGCGGTCGCGCCATGTGGGAGCACGAAGAGCAGCACGACCGATACGGCACACCGATGGCCCTTATGCTGTTGCCGTTCTGGACTGATGGCTGCATCGGTTCAATGGAAGGTTTGTTTTTCGAGGCATCGTCGACGACTCCTTACCACTTCATTAATCAAGACGAGCTTTCTTACGGAGCTTCGAACGCGCAGCGCGATCTTCCCTACGTTCCAGGCGCACCTGATCAGGTCCAGTTCGACCTCGGAATCGACCATCTGCAGATGCTTGGTGTGAAGTACTACATGGCGATTACTGAGCAGATGATTGCGTACGGTCAAGCGAATTCATCCTTGAAGCAGGTCGCACAATCAGGACCTTGGGTTGTCTTTGAAGTCTCGGATTCACCGTTGATCGAGCCCCTCGACAACGATCCAGCGGTACTCACGGGTGTTGCACCGAAGCATTGGCTCGAGGCCGTGACGCCTTGGTACATGGATCCCACGGCCTGGAACGTGTGGCCATCTTCTGGAGGACCGAAGCAGTGGCAGCGAATCTCCGAGGGTGAGACGCCGACGGCAAATCCCACAACTCCAGTCGCAGTGACAAACACACAATTTGGTCGAGACACGATTTCGTTTGATGTCACCAAACCGGGAACGCCGATTCTCGTGAAGGTCTCGTACTTCCCAAATTGGAAGGTCAGTGGCGCCGACGGGCCTTGGCGGGTGGGGCCGAACCTTATGGTTGTTGTTCCGACCTCTGAGAGCGTCACGTTGAGTTATGGAACGTCAGTCATCGACTGGGGATCATGGTTTGTGACATTCCTCGGGTTCGTCGGCATTGTTCTGTTGTGGCGTGCTGGGCCCATTGTCTTCCCCGAATTGGTGCCGTGGCGTCGATCGCGGCCCACGCCCGATAGCGAAAGCGAAAGCGATGTCGACAGCGCGGTGCCAAGTGATGACGTCAGCTTTTCCGGCGATGCCGATCCGCGATGAGTTCCGCCCGCCGGATTGAACTCATCGCTGCGGCTGTCGTCGGGGGAGCACTGGCTGCTTACGCGGGATCTCGGTGGCAACGGGGGCTCTCACCGTTGCGAGCCGACCTTGGTCGCCGGCGAGAGTTGCCTGTGGCCCCAGGGACGCTTCGGCTCAGCATCGTCATTCCTGCGTTTGGGGAAGCCGAACGCATCGGCGACACCGTGCGTTTGTTACGCGCTGGGCTCGAAGGATTTGTTTCTGGTCCCGAACTTGAGATCGTGGTCGTCGACGATGGAAGTGCAGACGGCACGGCCGAGGCCGCACGAAATGCAGGCGCAGACATCGTTGTTCGTCACCAAACGAATCGTGGGAAGGGGTCGGCGGTCCGTAGCGGCGTCTTGGTTGCAAACGGACGCAGTGTGGTGTTCACCGATGCGGACTTGTCGTATTCACCCGATCAGATCCCGGCAATTGTCGAGCTCGTTGAAAAGGGTTGGGATGTCGTCGTCGGGAGTCGTCGTCATAACGACACAACGACATTGGTTCGTGCTCGTCGCCTGCGCGAGGTCGGTGGGCGCGCGATCAATTTGCTGACTCGCGCCGTTCTCCTTGGTCATTACCGCGATACGCAATGTGGCCTCAAGGGGTTCCGTTCTGATGTGGCGCGATTGATTTTCTCGCACACACTCGTCGATGGGTTCGCATTTGATGTCGAGGTATTTCATCTCATCGAGCGGTACCACCTGTCGCTGACCGAAGTTCCAGTTCGAGTCGAGAATTCGCCGAGCTCGACGGTACGAGTTGCTCGTGATGGACTGCGTCTTATTCGGGACCTGTTCCTCGTGCGGCGCTGGTCGGTTGAGGGTCGCTACGACCTCACCGCCGACGACCTTTTGGTTCCAGGCACTGTGAACGACGTCACCGCCACCGAACAGGACTGACCGCTCAACTAGGGTCGCACTCCATGGCTCCCTACGATGCTGCCGCCATGAACGCCATCTTCAAGGCGTACGACATTCGCGGCACCGTTCCCGATCAACTTGATGCGGCCCTTATGGAGCGCATTGGCGCTGCGTTTGCGCGATTCGCCGCCGACTCATCCGGCGCGTCATCAGTGTTGATCGCCCACGACATGCGGCCGTCAGGGCCGGATTTCGCCGAAGCATTCGCTCGCGGAGCAACCGGGCAGGGCGTCGACGTCGTTCATTTGGGACTCGCCTCGACCGATCTTCTCTTTTTCGCCGCTGGCCGTTTCGATATGCCTGGGGCCATGCTGACTGCCTCGCATAACCCAGCGCAGTACAACGGCGTGAAGTTGTGTCTCGCAGGAGCAAAGCCAATCGGTGCCGAAACTGGCCTCACTGAAATTCGCGACATGACCGTTGCCGGCCTCGAGTCGGTCGATGTCGCTGGCACCGTGTCGTCGCGTGACGATGCGCTCGGTGTCTTTGTGACCCACGTGCACTCGTTTGTCGATCCGGCGGTGTTGCGTCCGCTCCGAGTCGTCGCCGATACGGCCAATGGAATGGGCGGGCTTACTGCGCCAGCAGTTTTTGCGGGACTTCCGTTTGAACTCGATGTCATCTTCGGTGAGCTTGATGGGACGTTCCCCAATCATCCTGCCGATCCCATTCAGCCAGAGAACCTTCGCGATCTTCAAGCCCGGGTCCTTGAGACCGGTGCCGACGTCGGGTTGGCGTTCGATGGCGATGCCGATCGGGTCTTCCTTGTCGACGATGAAGGTGAACTTGTTTCTGGCTCACTCACCACTGCGATCGTGGCCGACTCAATGCTTGCAAAGCATCCAGGGGAGATCGTTCTTCACAATCTGATCTGCTCGAAGGCCGTTCCCGAAATTATCGTGGAGCGAGGCGGTACTCCTGTCCGAACGCGTGTGGGTCATTCGTATATCAAGCAGGTCATGGCAGACACCGGCGCATGCTTCGGCGGTGAACACTCTGGTCACTATTACTTCCGCGATAACTATCGGGCTGATTCAGGAATCATTGCGGCAATGGCGGTACTTGAAGTGATGTGCGCAACAGGTCAGAAACTGTCGCAACTTCGCAAGCCTTACGAGCGGTATTCAGCTTCGGGTGAACTCAACACTCAAGTTCCAGATCCCCTTGCCGTAATCGAATTTGTTGCGGAGCGATTTGCCGACGCTGAACAAGATCGCCTCGACGGTCTCACGATCGATCTCACGACTGGGCCTGCTGCGGATCCTTCCGATCCATGGTGGTTCAATCTCCGTCCCTCGAATACCGAACCCCTTCTCCGCCTCAACCTTGAGGCGTCTGACGACGCGGCGTGTGCTCGCCACGTCGCCGAAATCCGCGCCCTCATCGCTGAAGCGGCCGGCTGAGTGATCTAAGGAGCCTTCATGTCACTTGATCCGCAATTACTCGAAATCCTCGCTTGTCCTCAGGACAAGGGCCCATTGCTGTACTTCGCCGATGAAAATCTTCTGTACAACTCGCGGTTGCAGCGCGGGTATGAAGTCCGCAGCGACATCCCGATCATGCTCATTGATGAAGCTCGAAGTATCGATGACTCCGAGCATGAGCGCCTGATGGCAAAGGCTGCAGCAAACGCAATTACTCCGACATTCGAGGCCTGAGTGATCCTCGACACCGTCGGGATGTTCGATGCCGCTGCGGCATTCCCCGAACAACTTGCGCGTGCGCTCGACGTTTCTCGCCGTGCGGTCGATGGTGCTGCGCTGCCCCAACACGAAGACATCGCAAACATTGTGATCGTCGGGGCCGGTGCGGCCGGTCAAGCCGGTGCGCTTGTTCTCGAGGCGGTAGGTCCAACTATTCCGGTGCCTGTCGTTGTGCATCGCGGTTACGGAGTTCCGAACTTCGTCGATGAATCCACACTGGTGGTTGCGATTTCATTCGATGGAGAGACATCTGAAACCCTCCAGGCCGCGCAAGATGCTCTTGCAGATGGAGCGATGGTTGTTTGTGTGAGCGGGGGAGGGGAACTGCATGCGTGGGCATCAGCGAACGATCTCGTGCATCTTCCGGTGATGCCTGATGCACCGGTTGAGCGCGCCGCAATTGGATCTCTCGCTGTGCCTGTCTTGGTACTCCTTGAGCGAGTCGGGATGTACCGAGGCGCCGAGGCATGGATTCAAGCGGCAATCAGTCAAGCGACGGTTCGTCGAAACGAATTAATCACCGAAGAGAACTTTGCTCGTCGGCTTGCTCGGCAGCTCGGTCGAACATTTCCGATCATTTACGGCGGCAACGGGCCAGGTGGCACCGCAGCCGACTACTGGAAGGCGCAGTTCAACCAGAATGCAAAGGTTGCGGCCTTCTCGAATCAAGTTCCTGAACTGACCCATGATGAAATCGCAGGATGGGGTCAAGACGGCGATGTCACTCGCCAGATCTTTCAAGTATTCATGCTCCGCCACGACTTCGAACATCCGCAGGTCTCGAGTCGCCTCGCGGCAGTGGAAGAGGTGCTGGTTGAGGTCGTCGGTGCTGTGCATGTGATCGAAGCGGCGGGCGACGGACTTCTGGCCCAACTTCTCGACCTCGAGCTCATTGGCCAATTCGTTTCACTCCATGCAGCGGTAGAACAAAGCATCGATCCTGGTCCCGTGCCGATTGTTTCGGAGATTGCGTCACGCGTCGGAGACTCCTGAGGCGTCTAGACTCTGCGAAGGCTGAATGCAGGGTCAGAGGGCCACAGCCTCACAACCGGTCGTCACTGTTTCGACCTCTGTTTCAGAGGTCTCGTTTCGCCGACCGACCCTGCCACCTTGATCCACAGGTGATTCACCTGTGATTCACCTCTTGTCCGGGCGTTTGCCTGGACCGCACAGAAAGTGCTCTCTATGACTCTCACCGTTGACCGTTCTGATTCCGGAATCGATTACAAGGTTGCCGACCTCACCCTTGCCGGATTTGGCCGCAAGGAAATGCAACTTGCCGAGCACGAAATGCCCGGCCTTATGTCGTTGCGTGCGGAATATGCCGATAGCCAGCCACTCGCCGGCGCACGTATCGCTGGCTCATTGCACATGACGATCCAGACCGCAGTGCTCATCGAAACGCTTACCTGTCTCGGCGCCGAAGTTCGCTGGGTGAGCTGCAACATCTTTTCAACCCAAGACCATGCGGCTGCCGCAGTCGTCGTCGGTCCAAACGGAACCCTCGAACGTCCGACTGGCGTTCCGGTCTTTGCGTGGAAGGGTGAAACGCTCGAGGAATACTGGTGGTGTACCGAGCAGATTCTTCGCTGGCCCGACGGTGGCGGCCCAAACATGATTCTCGACGATGGTGGCGACGCAACCTTGCTCGTCCATAAGGGCGTCGAATACGAACGCACTGGTGTTGTCCCTGAAACCACAGAGGAAGACTCCGAAGAGTGGGCGATCATCCTCGATGTGCTTCGTCGCACCGTCGCCAATGAACCTGAGTTGTGGCATGGCGTAGCCGCCGGCATCAAGGGCGTCACCGAAGAAACCACCACTGGTGTTCATCGTCTGTACCAAATGCAAGAAGCTGGCGAGTTGCTGTTCGCTGCGATCAACGTCAACGATTCAGTAACAAAGTCGAAGTTCGACAACCTCTACGGATGCCGTCACAGCCTTATCGACGGACTCAACCGAGCCACCGATGTCATGATCGGTGGAAAGGTCGCACTGGTATGCGGTTATGGCGACGTCGGGAAGGGTTGCGCAGCGTCATTGCGTGGCCAGGGCGCACGAGTCATCATCACCGAGATCGACCCGATCTGTGCGCTACAGGCAGCGATGGAGGGATATCAGGTCGCTCGTCTTGAAGAAGTACTCGACATCGTCGACATTTATGTGACTGCCACTGGCAACTTCAACATCATCACCGCAGAGCACATGGCCAAGATGAAGCATCAAGCCATCGTCAGCAATATCGGCCATTTCGACAATGAAATTGATATGGCTGGCCTCAAGAAGATGAGCGACGTTCAGCGAGTCGTCATTAAGCCCCAGGTCGACGAATACGTGTTCCCCGATGGCCACTCGGTGATCGTGCTCGCCGAGGGTCGCCTCATGAATCTCGGTTGCGCCACTGGTCATCCGAGTTTCGTGATGTCCAACAGTTTCTCGAATCAGGTCATCGCCCAGATCGAGCTTTACGGTCACACGGACTTCTACGAGAAGCGTGTTTACACACTTCCCAAGCACCTCGACGAGAAGGTTGCCATGCTCCATCTCGATGCATTGGGCGTAAAGCTCACCAAGCTCACCGAGGAGCAGGCGTCGTATCTCGGTCTTCCCGCTAATGGTCCATTCAAGTCGGACCACTACCGATACTGATACCGTCCGGCTCGGCTGTCACCGATTGTGGTGGCAGCCGAGCCGGTTTCGTTTTCCACCATCGCAGGGGGTCGTCATGGAGCAGTTGTCGGGGAAAGTTGTCGTCGTCACCGGCGCAGCGAGTGGCATTGGTCTCGCCTTGGCCAAGAAGTTTGGTGCCGAGGGCATGAAGGTCGTTATGGCGGACATCGAAGTTCCCGCTCTTGAAATTGCTGCGGCATCGCTCCCGGATTCGGTAGAGCGAATCACTGTCGTCTGTGATGTCTCGAAGGGTGAACAGATCGATGCGCTTCGTGCTTCGGCCATCGATGCATTCGGCGCCGTGCACATTGTTTGCAACAACGCTGGTGTCGGTGGTGGCGGTGCAATGTCTGACATGAACATCGACGACTGGAAATGGGTCATCGACGTTGATCTCTGGAGCGTGATCCACGGTGTGCGTGTGTTCCTGCCGGGACTTCTCGAACAAGGCGAGGGACACATCGTCAACACGGCTTCAGTGGCTGGTTTGTTTTCCGCACCCTTTATGGGGCCGTACAACGTCGCAAAGTACGGCGTCGTCGCCCTTTCCGAGACGTTATGTAACGAACTTGCGATGCAGCAGTCTGAAGTAGGCGTCTCGGTCCTTTGCCCATCGTGGGTAAAGACGAAGATCGCGAGTTCGGTGCGCAACAAGCCAGGTGCAACTGCCGAAGAGGCCGATGCTCTCGCCGAATTTGTTCAGCCAATGATCGACGGTGGAATTGATCCCGACACTGTCGCCGACCGAGTCATCGAAGCCGTAAAAGCCAAGCAGTTCTGGATCATCACCCATGACGACACTCCGGGAGCGGTCACGCTGCGCACTCGGTCAATTCTTGACGGAACAAATCCTCCACAGTTGATGCACTGATTTCACTGAACCGGATTCGCTCGCGGGTCGCGCTGCGGAAGAGTTCCTAGGGCTCATCACATCGACCTGCGAGTTTTTTACATTGCAGCGATGCTCTTTCGGCTGCGAGTCTTTGCTGAATCCCTCCTTGTGCCGTGGTTTCCGACCATTTGCGCAAGGTGCAACGCCGAAGGCGGCTCGCCCTGTGTTTCGTGCAGCGGGGCGTTCTCGCCGGCCCACGAGCTTGGCGATATCAGCGATCTCGACACCGTGGTCGGACTCGTCGCCTACGACGAGGTGTCACGCCCGTTCATCGCTGACCTCAAATATCGAGGTAAGTGGGCGACGGCCCGAGCCTTTGCTCCGGCGCTGGCAATGTTGTTGGACGACTGCATCGGAGGGGAACGACCCGGCCCGGTGCTGACCTGGGCGCCAACGACCCCGGATCGGGCTCGCCATCGGGGATTCGATCAGGCCGAGGTGATTGCCCGGGAAGTTGGGCGTCATGCCGGTCGGCCCGTGCGCCAACTTCTCGATCGCCAGCCGGGCCTGCAGCAAACCGGCCGGAGCCGCAGGGAGAGGTTGCAGGGCATTTCCTTCCGTCCTCGGTCAGAGGTCAGTGGGGCAGTCATCGTCTTCGATGATGTGGTGACGACGGGGGCGACCTTGAGCGCAGCCGGCAGAGCCCTTCAGGAAGCGGGCGCTACGGCGGTGGTCGGAGTCGCCCTTGCAGCGACCCCCGAGCCCCCAAAAGGGTGATGTGGCCGACTGCAGAAGGTTCTCACCTCGCCCTCACCCTCCTCTGACCGTGCACTCAGGAAGGCATCGGTACACTTGCCAACCTCATGGGCATTCTTGACAAGATTCTGCGGGCCGGCGAAGGCAAGAAGGTGCGAGCGATTGAAGCTCTCGTGCCTGAGATCAATGCGCTCGAGCCCGAAATTGAAAAACTCTCCGATGAGGCGTTGGCCCATCGCACGGTGGTCTTTCGCGAGCAATTAGCCAATGGCGCCGATCTCGAAGACATTATGGTCGAGGCGTTCGCCACGGTGCGCGAGGCATCCAAGCGTGAGATCGGTCAGCGTCACTACGACGTCCAGATGATGGGCGGAGCTGCCCTTCACTTCGGTTGGGTCGCGGAAATGAAGACCGGTGAAGGAAAGACCCTCGTGTCAACCCTCCCGGTGTACCTCAATGCTCTTGCTGGTAAGGGTGTGCACGTGGTGACGGTCAACGACTATCTCGCCACTCGAGACTCTGACTGGATGGGCCGAGTCCATCGCCGTCTTGGGCTTTCGGTAGGTCTGGTCATCCCGGGCATGAACGACCCCGTTGTGAAGCGGGCGCAGTACGCGTGCGATGTCACCTACGGAACCAATAACGAGTTTGGTTTCGATTACCTGCGCGACAACATGTCCATGAGTCGTGCCGAGCAGGTGCAGCGCGGTCGCTTCTATTGCATCGTCGATGAAATCGACTCGATCCTCATTGACGAAGCGCGAACCCCACTCATTATTTCTGGTCGCATCGCCGACGCCGCGAAGATCTATTACCAGTTCGCTTCGATTGTCCGAGGCCTGAAGCGCGACGTCCACTACGACGTCGATGAAGAGAAGCGAACAGTTGCTCCCACCGACGAAGGCGTCGAGGCGGTCGAGCGAGCACTTGGCGTCGACAACATGTACGACGAGGTTTCGCAAAACCTCGTACACCAATTGCAAGCGGCGTTGCGGGCGAAGGAACTCTTCAAGCGCGACAAGGAGTATGTGGTCCAACAAGGCCAAGTCAAGATCGTCGATGAATTCACTGGTCGCATCCTTGATGGCCGTCGCTGGTCAGAAGGTCTCCACCAGGCGGTAGAGGCGAAAGAGGGAGTGAAGATCGAGGAAGAGAATCAAACCCTCGCAACGGTCACTCTGCAGAATTACTTCCGGATGTACGACAAGTTGGCCGGCATGACCGGAACCGCGGAAACCGAAGCGTCTGAATTTCTCTCGACCTACAACCTTCATGTCGTTCCTATTCCAACTCATCGACCAATGGTTCGTCTCGACAAGGGCGATCTCATTTACAAGAGCGAAGACGCAAAATTCAATGCCGTTGTGGATGACATTGCGGAACGAAGCGCTGCGGGACAACCCGTGCTTGTCGGCACAATTTCCGTCGAAAAGTCCGAGACGCTGTCGCGCTATCTCAACAAGCGTGGAGTCGCTCACGAAATCCTGAATGCAAAACTCCACTTCCGTGAAGCAGATATCGTTGCGCAAGCTGGTCGTTTGGGCGCAGTCACTGTTGCCACCAATATGGCTGGTCGAGGTGTCGATATTTTGCTGGGTGGCAACGCAGAGGGTTTGGCTGCACGTGACCTCGCTGCTGAAGGTATCGATCCCGACACCGAAGAAGGCCAGGCTCGACTCGTTGAACTCTTAGCGCTTCATGAGCCGGAGTGTCGCGAAGGCGCAGACAAGGTTCGCGAACTTGGCGGCCTCTACGTCCTCGGTACCGAGCGTCATGACAGTCGTCGCATCGATAATCAGTTGCGTGGTCGTTCCGGTCGTCAGGGAGATCCAGGCGAGAGCCGTTTCTATCTGTCGCTTGAAGACGATCTGATGCGCCTGTTTGCAACCGGGGCAATGAACTGGGTCATGGGCAAAACGCTCGACGATGACGTACCGATTGAAGCGAAGATGGTTAGCAAAGCCATCGAGCGTGCGCAGAACACTGTGGAACAACGCAACGCCGAAATCCGTAAAGACGTCCTCAAGTACGACGAAGTCATGAACGAGCAGCGCAAGGTCATTTACAAGCGCCGGGATCAGATTCTCGACAATGCCGATCTTCGCGAAGAATCAATTGGGTATCTCGCAGACGCAATCGACTCGACCATTACAACGTTTTGCGACAGCGACGAACGAGACGAATGGGATCTTCACGGACTCCACTCTGAAGTCGCAGCAATGTGGCCGACTGAACTGACAGAAGAAGCACTCCACGCAGCGCTCACAACGGATGATCTTTACGAAACCATCATGAGCGAAGCCACCGCCTATTACGAGCGTCGCGAGGCTGAATTTAGCGAGGACACGATGCGCGAAGTGGAGCGCCAGGTCATGCTCCGCATCATCGATCAGAAGTGGCGCGAGCATCTCTACGAGATGGATTACCTGCAGGAGGGAATCAACCTCCGAGCCATGGGGCAGAAGGATCCGCTCATTGAGTGGCAGCGCGAGGGCTACGAGATGTTCGGCTCAATGATGTCTTCTATCGCGACCGACTTCGTGACCTACGTGATGCACGCACAGGTAACGGTCACCGAGCAGATCCGCGAGAACGAGCCGAAGGTTTCGAACCTGCAGTACACCGCTCCCGTTGACCCGAGCGAGGCTCCCAGCGGCATGCAGGCTGCTGCACGTGCTCAGGCCGCGGCGGAAGGCCTCGAGGTTCCTCCTGAGGCAATCGAAGAGATCTCCAACACACCAACAGTGAAGAGTGACTGGGACAAGACCCCACGAAATGCTCCTTGCCCCTGTGGTTCGGGCAAGAAGTTCAAGGTCTGTCACGGCGCATGAGGGATTATTCCGACGAACTTACCGACTTGCACCGTCGGATCGACGAAGCGCGGGTGTACCTGCGTATCGAAGAACTCCTTCTGGCTCGTCCACAACTCGAGACCGAGGCGAGTCGGCCCGATCTTTGGGACGATCCTGATCTTGCTCGGAAGATCAATGGTGAGTTGTCGGCTTGTACCGAAGATCTTGAACTCTTCGACCAACTGTCGGCGCGACTCGAAGACGCCGAAACGCTGCACGAACTTGGGCGTGAAGAACACGATGAATCTGTCGAAGCAGAAGTCGAGGAGTCAATGGCGGCGCTTGCGTCTGACCTTGGCGAACTCGAACTTCGAGCGCTCTTCACTGGTGAGTACGACGAAACCAACGCGATCTGTGAAATCCAGTCCGGTGAAGGTGGAGCCGACGCGCAGGATTGGGCGAACATGCTTCTCCGAATGTTCCTTCGCTGGGCCGAAAAGCGCGGTTTCAGCGTTGAACTCGAGGAAGTGTCTGCTGGCAATGAGGCCGGTATCTCCTCCGCAACGTTCCTGGTGAATGGTCGCCACGCCTATGGGCGGCTCCGTTCTGAACATGGCGTACATCGGCTCGTCCGTATTTCTCCTTTCAACGCCCAGGGGAAACGTCAGACAGCCTTTGCGGCCCTCAAGGTGACTCCGTTCCTCGAGGATGTCCCCGACATTGAGATCGATGAGAAAGACCTCCGTATCGACACCTACCGATCCTCCGGTGCGGGTGGTCAGCATGTGAACGTCACGGACTCCGCCGTCCGTATCACCCATTTGCCGTCCGGAATCGTTACCTCATGCCAGAACGAGCGAAGTCAGCATCAGAACAAAGATCGCGCGATGCAGATCCTGCGGGCGAAGTTGGCCGAGCGGCAGCGTGAAGAACGCATGGCGGAACTTTCCAACATTCGAGGCGAGCAGCGTTCGGTGGGCTTCGGAAGCCAGATACGCTCCTATGTGACACAGCCATACCAAATGGTGAAAGACCTTCGTTCGGGGTACGAAGTCGGCAATGTCGACGGAGTGTTCGACGGTGACCTCGATGGTTTCATGGAGGCATACCTTCAATGGGAACGCAGCGGGGCTGACACCGCCGGCGAGTAGCACTTAGGCGAGAGCCACAAGCTCCAGCGATTCGGCCGAGAAGTAATCGAGTTGCCCGTCGGGCATGAGCAGCACCCGGTCGGGAGCGAGTGCCTCAACGAATTCAACATCGTGACTCACGATCACCATTGTTCCTGGCCACGCAGCAAGCGCTGTTCCTGTTGCGGTGCGCGACATCGGATCGAGGTTGTTAGTGGGCTCGTCGAGCAGTAGGAGATTGTGATTTCCCGCTACGAGTTGGGCGAGAGCGAGTTTCGTCTTTTCGCCACCGGAAAGCGTCCCGGCATCTTGAAAGACTTTGTCGCCACTGAGCCCAAACATTCCGAGGAGGGCACGGACACCTTCGTCGCCAAGTTCGGAATCACGACGCATGTGGTCGATCATCGAAACCCCGGAGTCGATGCCTTCGTGTTCCTGTGCGTAGTAACCGGCAGAAACATTCAGTCCAAGCTCAAATTGTCCGAGGTCGGTATCGGATGTACCCGCGAGAATTTTTAGAAGGCTGGTCTTTCCGGCGCCGTTGAGGCCCATGACCAAGAGTCGTTCACCGCGACCGACATCAAATGAGACATCTGCGAACACATCATTTGCGCCGTAACTCTTCCAGAGTCCATTTGCAGTCAGAACCGTGCGTCCACAACTCGGCGGGGGAGGGAATCGCAACTCAATGGTCCGTCGCGCTGCTGGACCTTCAACCTGGTTAGAACGGATTCGTTGAGCCCGGTTGTCGAGATTTTTGGCAACACGTGCACGTTTCGCCGTCTGGCCACGCATTGAATCGGCGAGGGTCGACAATCGTTTGATTTCGCTTTGCTGGCGTTCGGCCATTTTGCTGAGGCGCTCTTCATCGCGTTCTCGTGAGACCAGATACTGGCTATAGGTGCCTCGGTACTCAACGACTTCGCCGGTGGCCTCTTCGGCTTCGCGGTCGAGGTGGATGACGCGGGTGATGGCCTCGTCAAGAAGGTCGAGGTCATGGCTAATGACGAGAAGCGCGCCTCGATACGAGCGAAGGAATGACAGCAACCAATCACGAGCATCGGCATCGAGGTGGTTTGTTGGCTCATCCAGGAGGAGTAGATCGCTGCCTGCAAACAGAATGCGAGATAGTTCGAGGCGTCGGCGCTCGCCGCCGGAGAGTGCCCCGATAGGAAGCTCGAGGCGATCAGCGCGCAGTCCGAGGCCGTCAACCAGTTTTCGGGCCTCAGATTCGGCGGCGTAGCCGCCATCGATCTCAAACCGTTCCTGAGCGTTCGTGAACTTCGTGATGTTTTGTTCCGATGGGTCGAGTTCCATCGCTTGGCGCAGTGTCTCGAGACGGTTCACCGCGGCATCGAAGCCTCTGCCCGAAAGGACGTGGGTGATTGCAAGAGTTTCGGGATTGACCGCGTCTTGTCGGGGATCCTGTGAGAGGTAGCCGGTGCCGCCTGACCGTTCGACGGTTCCTCGTTTTGGAGCGTTATCGCCGCCCAACACCCGGAAGAGAGTGGTCTTGCCGGCTCCGTTTCGCCCGACCAGCCCGACCTTGTCTCCCGCCCTCACTTGGAAGGTGGTGCCATCAACGATGGTCTTCCCCCCGATTTCAACAACGAGGTCACGGACGTTTAACACCGATCAATTCAACCACTCCTGCGGGGTGGTGCCGACATCGGCTCTTTGAGGGCCCTCAGTTGGATCCTGCTGTGCCTCAGGAAGAGCGAGCCGGTCCGAGGAAGATAGAGACGGGGTCGCCCTTTCGGCGAAGTGCCTCGACACGATCGACGAGCGCCGGGTCGACTCCGTCAAGACCCTTCGCCTCGGTGTCCACGCCGCCAGATCCGTTCGTGAGTGCCTCAGCAAGGTCGACGCGACTGGCAGCGATGAGTTGATCTTGAAGGAGCGACTGATCAATGAAGAACTCGGCTCGTTGATCCTGGGTGAGCGGATCCCATCCTCCGAGAAACGTCATGCTCGGATCAGCCTTGAACAGAGTGATCTGGTCAGCACTGACAATCCAAAGTGTGCCCACGGGGGTGCGGTTCGATTCGGAGCGTTCCGGGCCGAGGTGGCTGATCATGTTCGGCTCGGCAACAACTTTGATGCCTGTGCGTTCGAGCTGCAGTCGAAGTGCATCTCCGTAGTCCCCGCGCACCGAACCAGTGGTAACGACGAGGAGCGGTCCCGAGCCCTGCAGAGCATCAAGTGTTTGTTGAAGGAAGCCGTTGAGAACAACGCCCGTGGATGGGCTAGGTGGCGGAGTCGAGGATGTTGCCGAGATGACTGGTCCCGTCGCCGCCAATGTCACGATTGCTGCACCGACAGCGAGGACTCCGGTTGCGATGCGCTGCATCGATTGGGTTTGGATGCGCTTGCAGAGCACTGACCACAAAACCCAGACGATGGAAAGCCACCACAGACTCGCGATGACCCACCACCATCGGACCACCCAGTCGAAGAGCGGCCCGGTGACACGAGCGGTGGCGATCAAACCGCCGAGAGCGGTAGCGATCACAACGAGTTGGAAGCGAAGTGCTGCAAGCGCTCGCATTCGCACCGCAAGCCAAAGTGAACCCGCCATCGACAGAATCGGAACAATCAACGCCGCGAATCCTGAACCTAGGAGTGCACCATCGAGGCCTGCGAGTTCACTGCGCCCAAGCCAAGGAGCTGAGGGAAGCCGTAATTGATCGGCCGCGACATGGAGAGCGGTACCGAACCCGGCGGGGCTATCGCCGGGGGAGAGGAAGTACTGAGCGATTGCTCCGATGTTTCCGGTGCCGAGAACTTGATCGAGGAAGACCGGAAGCCAGCAACCGATGACCACCGCAAAGGAGATTCCCACGACCCAAAAACGCTGTTTGGTTGAAGTTGGCAGGAGAGCGCCCATCGATTTGCTGCGCCAAGTGACGGCGAAAACAGAAATCCCGAGCATTGCAAGCATCGGGAGATAACCGATATGGCTCTGAAGTTCGAATGACACGAGAAACGCCAATGGTGGCCACATCCAAAAGTCGCCTTCAATGACGGACCAAACAAGAAGCACTATGAGCGCTAATGGGAGGAGTGTGACGAACGGATTCCAAGGATCGCGGATCATTGCCGGACCCATTGCATGGATGAGGATCGCAGTCGCAGTCATCGTGAGGGCAACCATTGGCAGGCGACCCCTGCGCCATGCGACGGCGCTGAGTGCAGCGACGGTCAATGCATTGAGCGTCGCTGCTGCAGCGAGAATCGCTTCTGGTTTATCGCCAAAGAGGTGGTAGGGAAACGCGAGAAGCCAATACATGAGCGGGCCAGGATGATTCCATCCGAATCGAGAGTACGGACCCACAAGTGGTGTGTCCCGTCCGACGTCTTCGACTCGCATTGTCAGTACCGCCCAATCGCCACTGGGTCGCCAAACAAGATCGAGGGCTGCGCGTCCTGCGTCGAGGATTGGCCAGATCACAATTGCGGTGAGAACGACTGCGACGATGACGGACGCGATCGCCCACGGATCACGCCACCATCGTGGCGTCGACAAGCTCGTGGTTCGGAACTCCGAAATGGGCGGGGGGATCGTTTGTGTCACAACGCTCAAACGGTAGTGCTGTTGAGTGCGACTTCCCGGGGCGGCGCCCCGGCAGCCTGAAGAAGTAATTCGACGGCATCGATCTCAGGTGTAGCGATCGCGAGGGGTCCTGCTTCAATGAGGGCAGTGCGCTGCAACAAAATGGAGAACTGTTTTGGGTCAAGGTCGGAGCCAAGCTCTCCTCGTTCGAACGCCTGTCTGACCGCTGCATCAAAAAGCGGACGAGAGTCAAAGTCAATAAGTTCATAACGCGGTTGTGCGGTATGGCCGCTGAGAAGAAGCATCATGTTTTGCGCAATTACAGGATTGCGGCGGATCTCATCGGTGTTGATGTCGATAAATTCTCGTACGAGCGCAATACCAGCAAGGTCGGGTTCGACTGAGTGGTAACGCTCGAAACAGTTGACGAAAAGTAGGCACATCGCGATGCCGGGACGGGAGCCGAACATTTGTTGAAGTGTGGACTCGGAGTATCCGGTTACGGCTGCGATCTCGGACATTGAGAGTTCGCCGAATCCGATTCGTGCGAGCAATCGCCGAATCGCGATGGTGACTTCTCGCATGGATGTTCCAGCGATGGCCGCGGAGCCCTGGTCGCCCGCTGTTTCGTGTTCCCGCAACTTCATCGCTAATCCAACCGCGGGCCAACTATTGAGTGAGTCGACGATTTCGTAGAGACCTCGGTTGTCTTCGGGTCGTCGAGTGAGAGTGACGAGCAGCGGGAGCAGCGCTAAGCCATAGAGGTCAGGAGAAAAGGACTCGGGGTCCAAGCGGTAGCGAGCGGCAAGTCCTTCAAGAAGGGCGCTGAAGATGATCTGCATCATCGACTCATCGATTGGCTCCCGTAATTCCCGACCCCAACGATCAAGGCTGAGTAAAAACGGCGCGTTCTGCGCGGCTTCGGCGTTGCGGTAGAGGTCCTTGAGGATCGCGGCGATCGCTGGGTCGTCTGCTTTCGAAAGGAACGCCAGTCGAAGGCCAAAGGATTCATCATTGACCGCAGCCTCGAAGTGCGCCCGACTGCTCTCAACCACGGCTTGCGGAAGGTCGGTGACTCCTGACTTCGGCCGAATATCGATCGGAAGATTCGCCACGATCGACGGATAATTCATTGTGTCGAGGTCAATAAGGTGGGCGGCGAGATCAGCGACGTAGTCCTCGGTTGAGGGCCAGTAGGCATAGAACGTCGAACGAGTGACGTTTGCGACCGCTGCTATCCGAGCGACGGTGAAACCATTGACCAAAACCGACGCAGTGGGGTCGGCCCAAATAGCGATGCCAGCATCCAAGATCTTGGTTCGCGTCGCAGAATGTCGCTCGTTCAATTTCGTCATCCGAAACACCCTCCACTGACGTAATTAGACACCATTGTCTAGTTGAATACTCAGCATTGATCATTGACGTATGGGTCCCGGGTTGGAAAAGTACGCCCACGGAACGAGATCTGGCCTTCGCCGCTGTGTGAATTGGTCAAAGCGGGCGGGGCGACTAGTGGCGGAACGGCGAACAGAAGGCCCGGAAGGGTCTGGGGCAGACCTAGGCCTGTCGATAACAGCCTCAGGTCCCTACGCGCATCAGGCCCTCACTGCGTTTTGGGCGGGAGACTTCGCCGCCCTCGACGAGTTGCTCTCCACCGCCCCGGCGCTCGTCGGGCCTGGTCCATGGCCTGACGAAATCGCGGTACAAGTCATCTTCCAACGTTCACTTGGAGCCGTGCTTGCGTCGCTGCGCGGGAACCGTGACGATTCCGAAAGGGGATTTCTCGATGCCCTCGCACTCAGCGGCGGGCAATCAGTCGATGAGGCCCGAGTCATTGCGTACTCAATGCGCGCAGCGTTCGCGAGTGACGGTGAGCCGGAGCGGGCGTTGGATGATGTTGGGCGGGCTCGCCAAATTTCCTCGGCTGTCGGCAAAAGCGAGTTAGCCGCAGTTGCGTCGATTGGTGAAGGTTGGGCGCTTAGTGAGTTAGGACAGCTTAAGGAAGCTGCCAGCGTGCTTCAGGGCAGCACGGAAATCTTGCCCGACGGCCTCGGTCGTTCTGTTGCGCAATTACGCCTGGCGGAAGTTCATCTGATGATGGGCGACCGTGTGGCGGCCCGCTCAGCGGTCGATAGTGCTCGCGAGACCTTCATCAAAGCCGAAGCGCGCTACTGGGGAGCGCGAGCAGTACTTCTCACTGGAGCGATTGACCGAGACCGCGGCGGGCGTTGGCTCAAACTGGCCCGAGAGCTCTCCCTCCCTGATCCGGCCTATGAGCGGCTCTTCCTGCCCGAAGGCATGCTTTCGATCGATCTGTCGGCAAAGGGCTCAGTGCGACGCGACGGAGAACCAGTCGTGTTCCTCACTCGTCATGCCGAAGCAGCGGTACGACTTCTCGCGATGTCCGGGCGCGAAGGAATCAGCGTTCGACGTGTTGCTGACATCTTTTGGCCAGGGACGGCGCCAGATCGCCAGCGCGCTCGTCTCCGAACGTTGCTCTGGCAAGCACGAAACTCGTTGGGGGCCGATGCATGGCGCGTGCAACGACAACACGATCTCGTGATGCTCGACACAAGTGGCGTCGATGTCACCGGTTCGATCACCGCAAAGTCGATAGCTGCAGAGTTCTCAGCGCGCCGTTCTCCGTCTCGATAGAAGACGGACTAATCACACGTCGTCGGGGTCGTATTCGCCGCGCTCGTAACGACGGCGACGATTGATCTGTGCGGCAAAGGCCACAACGCAGATCACGGCAAGGATGGCAAAGATCGCGGTGAGGATCATGTTCTCAGCCTAGGTGCAGTCATGATCGGACAACGATCATGGTCGCAACGAACGCCCGATGATTTCTTTCATGATTTCGGTGGTGCCGCCGTAAATCGTCTGAATACGTGTGTCGAGGTATGCCCGAGCGATCGGATATTCGAGCATGTAGCCGTAACCGCCATGGAGTTGCACGCAGGAATCGACGACGCGCTTTTGCAATTCGGTCGTCCACCATTTCGCCATAGCCGCTTCTTCTGCGGTGAGTTCCTTCGCATTCAATGCCTCGATGCAGCGGTCGAGAAAGACCTCGGCGATTTCGATCTCGGTTGCGCACTCGGCGAGGACAAACCGAGAGTTCTGGAAGGCGGCGATGGGTTGGCCAAAAGCAGTTCGGTCATGGGTATAGGCAAGTGTCCAGCGCAGCGCTTGACGCGCTGCGGCAACCGCGCCAACGGCGATCGAGAGACGTTCCTGAGGAAGGTTCTCGACCAAGTGCACGAATCCCATACCTTCGCTTCCCAGAAGGTTGGCGACTGGAACTCGTGCGTCGGTGAAAAAGAGCTCAGCGGTGTCTTGGGCATGGAGTCCCACCTTTTCAAGGTTTCGACCACGCTCGAATCCGGGAGTGCCGCGTTCGATGACAAGCAGGCTCATGCCCTTATGCCGTTCTTTGGGGTCAGTCTTCACTGCAACGATGACGAGATCGGCGTTGATGCCGTTTGTAATGAAGGTTTTGGCGCCGTTCACTATGTAGTGGTCGCCATCGCGGAGTGCTGAGGTCGACATTGAAGCAAGGTCAGAGCCAATGCCAGGTTCGGTCATGGCGATTGCAGTGATGAGGTTGCCCGAGCAGATGCCCGGCAACCAGCGCTGCTTCTGTTCTTCATTAGTTAATGAAAGAAAGTAAGGGAGACAAACGTCGTTGTGAAGTGTGATGCCAATTCCGGCTGGGGCTGCACCTGCATAGGCGAACTCTTCGCTGATGATTGCGTTGTAACAGAAGTCCTCAACCCCTCCGCCGCCGAATTGCTCTGGAGCATCAATGCCCAGAAAGCCGGAGGCGCCAGCGGAGGTGAAGAGTTCTCGGTCCACAATTCCGTCGCGATCCCAGCGTTCGAAATTCGGCGTCACCTCACGTTCGATGAATGTTCGGACCGATTGGCGAAAGAGTTCGTGGTCGTCGGTGAAGGTGGATCTACGCATGCGCTGATCGTAGGTGGCCGCGATGGAATCTGTTGGGCCGATCCGCAAGTTTGAGGGCGGGACTGGCTACCATCAAAGGTGAACACGGGAGTCCGGGAGGCCGGGCTGAGAGGGAAGAGCCGATCTCTTCCGACCGTTGCACCTGATCCGGGTCATGCCGGCGAAGGAAGTTTTCGGTTCACACGCTGGTTGTGCTCATTCGTGTCGCTTCTCTTTAGGCGTTTCACATGTCTGAACTCGATGACACAACACCATGCGCCGCAATCATCATCATTGGCGGAGTGAGGCCGGATGTGAATTTGGCGGCCGCGCTTGCATCTGAAGGCGCTCTCGTTATTGCGGCCGACTCCGGTGCTGTCCACGCGAAAGCGGCGGGACTCACTATCGATATCGCCGTCGGTGACTTCGATTCCATTCCACCGACGCTGCTCAAGGAACTCGAATCGGCAGGAGTGAAAATCGAGCGTCATCCCGCAGTGAAAGACGCCACCGATCTCGAGCTGGCGATTGATGTGGCAATCAGAGAAGGAGCCGACGTCATCACGATCGTCGGTGGGCACGGAGGCCGGGTGGACCAGTCGTTTGCGAACGCGTTCGTCATCTCCTCGCCGACCTACGCGCACATTTCCATGCACGCGATTCTCGATTCCGCCCTCGTGTCGGTCGTGCACGGCGGGGGAGGAGTCACATTTGTCGGTGATCCCGGTGATGTCGTGACGATCCTCCCTCTCCACGGTGATGCTGTAGGCGTGCGAACAGAAGGACTTGAGTATCCGCTTCGGGGAGAAGGGCTGCTGGCAGGCACCACACGTGGCGTGAGCAATGTTCTTCTCGATCATGAGGCAACGGTCTCAATCGACGAGGGCACCGTGCTCGTAGTCCGCCCTAGTCCAGAACTTCTTTCGACTGAAGATGGAGAAATGTAATGAGAAGAGTGGTTGCTGCGGGCCTTCTTGCGCTGACGGTTCTGGGTAGCGCATGTGTCTCTGAAAAATCGGAATCTTCTTCCCCGGTCTTACCGGTGCTTGTGAACGGGTCACTTCCGCGCTTCGAAGAATCGGTCACGTTGAGAGTCATGACTCATGACTCGTTCGCGGTTTCTCAATCCGTTCTCGATGAGTTTCAGATTGCAACAAACGTCAGGGTCGAGTTGATCTCATCGGGAGATGCGGTAGCGATGACAAATGCAGCAATTCTCACCGCCGGCAACCCTGTTGCTGATGTCATTTTTGGTTTCGATGAGAACCTTCTTGGAACAGTTCTTCGAAACAATCTTCTTCAGCAGTATCGACCTGAACGACTCGAGGGCGTTGACCCCGTTTTCGTGATCGATGAATCCGGCATGGCAACACCGATAGACCACGGGAACGTCTGCGTGAATTTTGATCGCGGAGCGTTCTCGAAAGCCGGACTTGCGGTTCCGTCCTCCTTCGATGAACTCGTTGATCCTTCGGTGAAGAATGATTTGGTCGTCGAGGATCCTTCGACGTCAACTCCGGGCCTCGCCTTCATGCTCGCAACAATTGCCCAGTTCGGCGGCGGTGATGACACGACAGAGGGTGCTGCATGGCTCAACTATTGGAAACAACTGAAAGCGAACGGTGTGAGTGTCGTCGACAGTTGGGAAACCGCGTACTACGCAACCTTTTCTGGTGGAAGCGGTAAGGGTGATCGTCCGCTCGTCGTGAGCTATGCGTCGAGTCCGCCCGCAGAGGTAGCGGACACCATGCTTCCCGCTGACCAATCACCTACCGGCGTTGTGACCGAGACCTGTTACCGCCAGACGGAATTCGCCGGAATCCTCAGGGGTGCGTCCGAACCGCAGGCGGCAGCGGCGTTCATCGAATTTATGCTTGGCAGTTCGTTTCAAGCCGATGTTCCCGGACAGATGTATGTGTACCCAGTGGTTAAGGGCACGCCTTTGCCAGACACTTTCGCGAAATACACCGCACCGGTCGACGCTCCGCTGGCGTTGCCATTTTCAGATGTGGCAGCGAATCGGGAGCGGTGGATTTCGCAGTGGTCAGCACTCTTCCGGTGACTGAATCCGGGACTAGCGCGAGTTCCCGCAGAAATCTGCGGTGGCGTGCGCTGGCTGCCGCTCCACCTCTGTTTTTTCTCGCGGTGTTCTTTGCGTGGCCTGTTGTCGCGATCCTTCTTCGAGGACTGCGCTCCGACGGGGCATGGGACTTGTCAGCATTCGGAGAGGTCGTCGCTGATCCGACGATACGACGAGTCCTGTGGTTCACGATCTGGGAGTCAATTGCATCGACGATCCTTTGCGTGCTTGTCGCACTCCCAGGAGCCGCACTTTTCGCGCGCTATCGGTTTCGTGGCAAGAGGCTCCTGTGGTCTGCTCTCCTCGTGCCGTTTGTGCTCCCAACTGTCGTCGTCGCAGTTTCTTTGCTTGGCGTCATCGGCAGTGGAGGACTCACTGGAGTGAATCTCAGTGGGACGGTCTGGGCGATCCTCATCGCTCATGTGTTCTTCAACTACGCCGTTGTGGTGCGTACTGTTGGTTCGACCTGGTCAACGATTGATCCACGACTTGAAGAGTCGGCTCGGGCCTTAGGCGCTCGACCTTGGAGGGTATTCGTCGAGGTCACATGGCCGCTCATCCGATCATCAGTCGCGGCCGCAGCGTCAATCGTCTTCCTCTTTAGTTTCACGTCATTTGGAATCGTTCTGATCCTTGGCGGTAGTTCCCATCGCACACTCGAGGTCGAGATTTACGATCAAACCGCAAAGTTTCTCCACCTCGATATCGCTGCAGTGCTCGCGCTTCTTCAACTACTTGTCGTGGTAATGATTCTTGTGTGGTTCGGACGATCACAGCGACGCCGGGCCGTCCTTTTCGATCAGAGGTCCGCAACCGAAACAGAGAAACCCGCTGAAACTTCGCGACAGCGTTGGTTCATTGGGTCGAATCTCTTGTTCATGGCGTTGCTCTTCGGGACGCCGTTAGTCGTTCTTGTCATGCGCTCATTCTCAACACCAGAAGGGTGGGGGTTCGGCTTCTATCGGGCGCTCACCAATAGCCGTGGAGGGTCTACGTCCTTCGTGCCCCCAGTCGACGCAATAGGAAATTCGCTGATGTTCGCATCAATTGCGACCGCCATCGCGCTCGTTCTCGGTCTCTGCGCAGCATGGGCAATCGTTGGAGATGGGTCCGCTCGTTCCGATTCGCGATTCAGCCGCTGGACCGACACGGCACTGATGATCCCGCTCGGCACCTCGGCTGTCACCGTTGGCTTTGGATTTCTCATCGTCTTCGACGAACCACCCCTGAACCTTCGATCTTCGCTCTGGCTGATTCCTATCGCCCACGCAGTCGTGGCCCTTCCGTTTGTCGTGCGGTTACTGGTTCCGGCGCTGCGATCAATCGATCCTCGTCTACGAGAAGCGGCAGCGACGCTCGGGGCTTCGCCTCGTCGTGTGTGGTGGAGCGTCGAAGTTCCAATCGTTGGGCGAGCGCTTGCTGCAGCTGCAGGTTTCGCGTTTGCTGTTTCACTCGGTGAATTCGGAGCGACAGCGTTTCTGGCCCGTCCCGACCGTCCCACCATGCCAGTCGCGATCTACCGGGCGCTTGGCCGACCAGGCGAGTACAACTTTGGGCAAGCTATGGCCATGTCGACAATCCTGATGCTGCTAACAGTGGTCGTCATGCTCGTTATCGACCGTTTTCGACCCGCCAGCGTTTCGGAATTCTGAGATGAGCAACTCGTTCCTTGTGCTGAACCATGTGAGTGCGCGCCATGGCCGAAACGATGACGACACCGTTCATGATATTTCTGTTGAGGTCTCCGCTGGCGAGGTCGTCGGAGTGCTCGGCTCCTCTGGTTCGGGGAAAACCACACTGCTTCGTGTCATTGCGGGGCTCCATACCGCCTCGGCGGGATCGATCATTCTCGACGGCGTCGACATCACGACGACCCCCACGCATTTGAGGGGGGTTGGTCTGATGTTCCAAGAGCATGCGCTGTTCCCACATCTCAATGTCTTGGACAACGTGGCCTTCGGGTTGCGGATGGCGAAAGTTCCGAATCCTGATCGTTCGATTCGAGTGACCGAAGTCCTTGAACTTGTTGGTCTTGCTGGTTTCGGGGCACGCGATGTGGCTTCGTTGTCCGGGGGAGAGCGACAGCGCGTCGCGCTCGCTCGAACGATTGCGCCATCGCCACGGTTGCTTCTTCTTGACGAACCCATGGGCTCGCTTGATCGGGTCCTGCGAGATCGCCTCGTGAGAGAACTTCGGGAACTCATCGTCGACCTCGGCCTCACTGCTCTCTACGTCACGCACGACCGATCCGAGGCATTCGCACTGGCTGATCGCATAGCGGTTCTCGACGAGGGCAGAGTGGTGCAGTTCGACACCCCCGGAGTTCTCGATGCATCACCGGCTACCGAGCACGTGTCTCGGCTACTCGGTCACCGCTGATCGTTGTTCTTGGGACACAATGGTCGCATGGATCTGACGGCGACTCTCGATGCTTCGTGCTCACTTGAGCAGTTGCGGGTTTGGGTAGGAGAGCTATCTCGCTATCCCGATTGGCTCACGATCGTTCCGCGGGCAGATTTCGAAGAGGGCAGCGAGCCCAGCGCGTGGGCTGTGGAGCTTCGAGCGAAGGTTGGTCCAATCGCCCGGTCAAAGCGCCTGCGCATGATCCGCACGATCGATGAGCCTGCTCATATTCGATTTGAACGAAATGAGGTGGACGGGCGCAGCCACTCGTCTTGGGTGCTCGACGCCCAACTTGAAGCAATCGAGATCGGAACCCGTCTGACGATGGGCCTCCACTACGGAGGCTCGTTCGGTGCAGGTCTTTTCGAGCGCCTTCTGGCTGATGAAATCGAGTCTTCGAAGCAGACTCTTCGCTCGTTGGTGCAATGAGGCCTCGCGGTTCCCTAGCGTGTGCCCATGACCGTGCACGAAGATGCTGACCTCAACGCCACCGACGTCGCTTGGGACCTTGACCCACTTGTAGGTGGTGAGGGCCAAGAAGGCGTCACCCACCTACTGGAGCAGGCGGAAGCACTCACTGGCGAACTCGAACAGTGGCGTGGCCGCATAGGCACCCTTGAGGCGCCACAGTTGGCCCAAGCGATGTCGACGCTCGGCGAGATTCAGGATCGACTTGGACGCGCTGGCTCCTGGGTGTCGCTCCGATTTTCGGTTGACACCTCCGATCCGGCGCATGGTGCCGCGATGCAGAAGTTCCAGGAACAAGCAACGGAGTTATCGACGCGACTGATCTTCCTTGAACTCGAATGGGCCGAGGTTCCCGAAGCCAGAGCATCGGTACTGCTCGAATCTGAAGAGCTCAGTTTTTGTCGCTATCACCTTGAGTCGGCGCGTCGGTACCGTTCCCATTTGCTCACCGAACCTGAAGAGAAGATTCTTGCCGAGAAGGACGTCACGAGTTCTTCGGCCTGGAGCCGTCTGTTCGATGAGTTGACCTCGGCCATCGTTGTTGAACTTCCCGATGGACCCACGAGCCTCGAACAAGGGCTGTCTCGGCTTGGTTCCCCTGATCGTGAAGAGCGACGTATCGCCGCCGACGCTGTCACGATTGCGCTCGAACCGGGTCTTCGAACGCGTGCGTATGTCTTCAACACATTGATGGCCGACAAGACGACCGATGATCGCCTCCGTGCGTATTCATCGTGGGTGGCGAGCCGCAATCTGGCCAATCAAGCAAGCGATTCATCGGTGCAAGCACTCGTCGACGCCGTTGTTGATCGGTACGACATCCCGCAGCGTTGGTACCGATTGAAGGCGCAACTCCTCGGGGTTGACCAACTTGCCGATTACGACCGCAATGCCTCAATTGCGACGGTGGAGGAGGAGTTCTCGTGGTCCCAGGCCACCGAGATCGTTCTCGACTCTTATGGGTCGTTCTCCTCGGAACTGGCAGGTGTCGTGAACACCTTCATCAATGAGAACTGGATCGACGCGCCGGTACGACCGGGTAAGCGTCCAGGTGCGTTCTGTGCCTACACCGTTCCCAGTGCTCATCCCTACTTGCTTCTGAACTGGACAAGTCGCCGCCGTGATGTCCTAACCCTTGCTCATGAACTCGGCCATGGGCTTCACGCGTATCTGGCCCGTGAACAAGGCGTCTTCCATCAGTCGACTCCACTCACGTTGGCCGAAACTGCGTCGGTCTTCGGCGAGACCGTGACCTTTGGTCGCTTGCTCTCAGACACCACCGACCCGAATGCCCGCCTCGCTCTTTTGGCGGAAAGTCTGGAAGGTCAGATCGCAACGGTTTTCCGTCAGATCGCAATGAACCGATTCGAGAACGCGGTGCATACGCACCGCCGCGAGATTGGCGAACTCTCAACCGAGGATTTCGCCGACGCGTGGGAAGGAACGCAGCGCGCCATGCTTGGCGACGCCGTCGCAATTACGCCGGGCTACCGATCATGGTGGAGTTACATTCCCCATTTCATTGGTTCGCCGGGGTATGTCTACGCGTATGCCTATGGGCAATTGCTCGCGCTAGCGGTCTATGCGCGTTACGAAGTCGAAGGCGACGCGTTCGTGCCCGCATACCTCGACCTGTTACGAGCCGGTGGTTCGAAATCGCCAGAGGATCTTGGGCGAATTGTCGGTGTCGATCTCGCTGACCCCCGATTCTGGGACGGCGGACTCGCAATTATCGACGCGCAACTCTCGGCTGCGGAACAAGCTGCACGAGATGCCGGTCGTCTGTAAGCCGTTACTTGCGTCCGAGTTCGAATGGACGCAAGTCGGGGTTTGCGACGGAGTCTCGATAGTGAAACATCGAGAACGGATACTGCGTAACGATCTTTCCTGACGGACTTTCGTAATAGTGGCCACAACCTGCGTGCCATACATCGACACCAGCGATGGCGGCCTGAAGTTCCGCGTTGTACGCGTCCATGTCTTCACGGCGAACGTCGATCCAGTCGGCGTCCGCTGCATTCATCTGATCGAGTAGTTCGAGTACGTAGTCAACTTCATATTCCGCCATTTGGATGAGCGATCCGGCGTTGTTGTTGGGTCCGTACAGCATGAATAGATTCGGGAAGCCGGTTGATGTGACGCCGAGGTAGGCCTCGGGGCCTTCGGCCCATTCATCATCGAGACTGCGGCCGTTTCGCCCTGTGACGGGAATGCGGGCAGCAAACTTGTCGACCACATATCCGGTAGCGCAGACGATGACGTCGAACTCATGCTCGACTCCATCGGCTGTGACGATGCCCTTTGGTGTGATGCGCTCTATGCCTGCGGTGACAAGTTCCACGTTGGAGCGGTTGAACGCTGGGTAGTAATCGTTTGAGAACAGGGGACGGAAACAGCCCCAGGGGACATGCGGTGTGAGCCCTTCACGCGTTTCGGAGTCTTCGACCACAGAGATGGCCACAGCCCCAGCCCATTCAGCGCCACCGAGGATGTCTTTGTTGCTGAAAGGGGCATTCGGACCGATGTAGTTCATGATCGCGTCGCGATAGCCCTGAAGCGCTTCAGGGTTGCGCGTGAATTCGTCGATCTGCTCGGCGGGGATTGGGAACTCTTCTTTGGGTAGCACCCACTGGGGAGAACGTTGGAAGGACGTCAGATGTGATGCGATTTTTGCGATTTCCGGGATACTTTGCACGGCGCTCGCTGCACTGCCAATGACAGCGACGCGTTTTTTGCTGACATCGAGATCGTGAGGCCAGGCGCCGGTGTGGACGAAATCGCCAGCGAAGGTTTCCCGACCGCGGATGTCGGGCCATTTCACTTCGCCGAACATTCCTTGCGCACTTATCACCACGTCGGCGATGAGGGTCTCTCCGGATGTCGTCGTGACAAGCCACTCGGCTGCATCGTCATGCCAAGTTGCGCCGGTGACACCGGTGTTCAAGTGGATCATCGGCCAGAGGTCGAGTTTGTCGACGGTTGCACGCATGTAGTCGAGGATCTCTGGTTGTGACGCATACGAACGCGGCCACGACGGATTGAGATTGAAAGAAAACGAATATGCGTGAACCATGATGTCGCAGCCAAGCCCTGGATAGCGGCTGCGCTGCCATGTGCCACCGACGTCGCCGTCTTGTTCGAGCACTTTCACGTTTGTGTAGCCGGCCTCGCGGAATTGATAGGCAGAGATGATGCCGCCGGGTCCTGCACCGATCACCAGAATGCGACTGTCTTTCCCGATCATTACTGGCTCCCACCTCAAGGCGTTGTGAACTCGGTCATCATCCTGCCCTCTCTGGCGAATCGTGGCGACCGATTCCATTCCTGAACTGCCGGTTGGCGAGAGAGGGGGTGAGTTCGGCTAGATTGATGACTCGCAAACCGGTCGCTTCGGCGCATCCGGCAAGCCACGTCGGAGTGGCGGAATTGGCATACGCGCTAGACTAAGGATCTAGTGCCCGCAAGGGCGTGGGGGTTCAAGTCCCCCCTCCGACACCAACTCTTCATGGCCGTGGCGACCTGTTCCCGTATCCCTGTTCGTCAGTCCGTTCTGGCCCAGGCGAACTGGTCTCAATCAATCAGCGTGAACACGTGGCTGTAGGTGCCGTCTGTATTGCGGGTGGTGACCACCTCGCCCCGGGTGCCCAGGTACTTCCCGGTGCCACCGACAACGGCACGAAGTTGCGGTTGCCCGGCCGCCATCTCGGCATCGTCCAGCGGGTAGCTGGTGCCACCCGTGACCACGAGTTCATCCTCGCCGAAGGCATAAACCAACGTGCCGATACGTTCTTCGAGTGTCTTCCCGGTCCTCGCATCAGGCAGGTCAGCGGTGAGCAGGTAGCCGATCAGGATTCCCTCACGTCCATCTGGATCGGTGATCTCGGCATCGAAGGCCAGCACTCCGGCCGGTGGCAGGTCAGCGTTCGGCGTCAAGATCCCCGAGCCGTCGCCTGCCACAGGGATTTCGAAACTGCCGAGTTCCGGCGACTGCTGGGTGATGGTCAGCGTCGTCGTTGTTGCCGTATCTCCCGAGCAAGCCGCAAGCAGGGCAAGCGCGGTGGCAGCGAGGAGTGCCGACAACGCACGGCGGCTTGGTCGTGACTGGTTTAGATGCATGCGGGCGGTTTATCACATCGCCATTGCGCAGCTCGCGCTACGCAGTCAACGATGGTGCCCCTGCCGAGACTCGCCTAGTCGCGCTGGTAGAAGTCAATCGAGTACTGCACGCCCCCCATTACCTGCCGGAGGCTCTTGTCCTTGGCGTCAATCGACTTAGCCACCTGACCCGAATCCACTGCCATGACACCGACCCCGTCCTCATCCGAATGTATCTACCTGCAGAAACAACCATTGAGGTCCAAGCCGAGAGATGAGACTCGCACAAGGCCTCGCGGCCCACTGGGCGGCGTCTTCGCGTCTGGAGCCCTACTCAGCGAGAGCCGCGGATGAGGTGCCCAGGACGGGCGCCGGTGTCGGTGTCGTTGCGGCGGGTGACGACACCGTTCACGATGGTGGCGTCGTAGCCGATGGCATCCTGGAGCAAACGTGTGGCTCCAGTGGGAAGATCGTTTACTGCTCGCGGCATCGTGAGCGTGAGGCGTTCCATGTCGATCACGTTGAGATCGGCTCGCTTGCCAACTTCAAGAGTGCCGCGGTCAGTGAATCCGTAGAACTCAGCAGTGTCGTGGGTCTGCATCTTGATCGCTGCTTCGAGCTGCAGACGCGGTCCACGCTCTCGGCCCTTCACCCAATGGGAAAGTTGATAGGTCGGCATTGACGCATCGCAGATTGTTGCCAGATGAGCGCCGCCATCGCCGAGGCCGATAAGCGCTGCCGGATGGTTGAGCATCTCAAGAATGTCGTCCTGATTAGTGTTTGCGTAGTTGAACATTGGGACGAGGAACATCGTGCCGCCGTCGCGTTCGAGCATCAGGTCGTAGAACAGTTCGAGAGGAGTGACACCGGCTGCAGCGGCTCGGGCTGCGAGCGAATCGGACTCAAGCGGTTCGTAGTCGAGGTCATCGCCAAGTGGGTAGACCATCTCTGGCTTGTAGGTGGCGATGAGGCCCATACCTTCGTAGGAGTCGCCCGAAAATTCGGTGTCTTCCTCGGAGAGAATGGCTGTGCGGATTTCGGGATCGGCGAGGCGAGCGCGTAGTGCTTCGAGCGTTGCCGATTCATCGTGCACACGACGGAAGGTCTTGCGCTTCATGAAAGGGTGCCGGACTGGAAGTCCGAGGAGCATGCCGAACGGACGGTTCGCAACCTGTGGTCGAAGATGTGCACCCTTAGCCTCGGCTTCAACACATGAGTTCATAAGTTGACGCCACAGGTCGGGCGCACCATCGGTCTGAAGGATGAGGAACGAAACGGGAAGGCCGGTCTCGGCGGAGAGGCGTTGCATCCACTCAACTTCGGCAACTGAGGATTCAGGTTCGAAGCCGTCGATGCCGGCTTGTGCGAGTTGGAAGACGACCTTGCGGCCGGTACCGGCCATCGCGCCAGCGATACCGAAGAGTTCGTCTTCTGCGGCAAAGGTTCCCGGAACGGGGTCTCCCGCTGCAGTGCGGTGAGCGAGGACTCGCGAGGTTGAGAATCCGACGGCACCGGCGTCGACTGCTTCGCGAACAATTGCCGACATGGCGGCGATGTCCTCGGGAGTTGCCGGTTCGTTTGCGATTGCACGTTCACCCATCACATACGAGCGAACAGGGATGTGACCGATCTGAGCAGCAACGTTCATCGCGTAGCTATTTGCTTCGACCGCATTGAGGAACTCGGGGAACGATTCCCATGTCCATGGAAGGCCTACTCGCAGGACATCGCCCGGGATGTCTTCGACCGATTCCATCGTGGTGATGAGCATCTCGTGATCGGTTGGGCGAGCCGGTGCGAAACCAACGCCGCAAAGGCCAAGCACGACAGTGGTGACTCCGTGTCCGTTGCTTGGGGTGAGCGCGTTGTCAAAGAAGACCTGTCCGTCGTAATGCGAGTGAACGTCGACAAATCCGGGCGTCACGATGCGATCGGTGGCATCGATTTCCTCTGCACCGGTTTCGGCGACGGTTCCGCCCACTTGAGTAAGGACCCCATCGGTGATCGAGATGTCGCCGACGACGCCGGGGGCGCCAGTTCCGTCAACAATGAGTCCGTTTCGAATCACGAGATCTGCCATGGTTCCCCCATAAGGTTTCGAGCCGCGACTTGGGCGACTGCACTCTGGCCACAGTAATGGTCAGAGACCTCGGGCGTTTCCACGAGGGGCTCTGCGAGACCTATCGTCGGGCATCTGGCCTACTTGGGGGAAATCGTGAACGGAATCTACGCAGGCAATCCGCATGTCGGTCTGCCGATCACCGATGACGATGCGAAAATCGAGGCAATGCTGGCCGATGTCAGTATCCCGACGCTCGTGTTGTCGATGCTTCACATGACCGGAGACGCGTCGTGGATTCGTGGGCCGATCCGGCCTTTGGGCTTGTTCCTTAACGAGATTCAGGGCTACCTCCCTGAGGATCAGAAGGCAGAGATTCGTGCCCGAGCCCTCGAGGCAATCATCGGCTTCCGTGATGCCGGCTGTGTTCTGCCGCCACCGCCCGATGAAGCGCTGTTGCGCGAGATGATGGCGTGGTTGGTTTGCGAGGAAGTTCCTGCTGAGTACGTGCCGATGATGTTGGAAGACATGGAGCTCAACGGCAGCGATCAGCGAAGTGTCGTGAGCCATTCATCGGCTGAGGCTCGTGCAGCGCTGCCCGTGGTGGTGATCGGAGCAGGCGAGTCAGGTGTCCTTGCTGGCATCCGACTCAAGCAGGCCGGTATCCCGTTCACCATCATCGAGAAGAACGCTGGCGTGGGCGGCACTTGGTACGAAAACTCCTACCCCGGTTGTCGCGTCGATGTCGGCAACCACTTCTATTGCTATTCATTCGAACCTTCAGACCATTGGACGGAATACTTCGCCAAGCAACCTGAAATTCGTGCGTACTTTGAAGAAGTCACGAACCGGCACGATCTCTGGTCAAGTATTCAGTTTTCGACTGAAGTCGTTCGCGCCGTCTGGGACGAATCGGCTGGACTTTGGTATGTCACCGTTCGATCTTCGGATGGCACTGAGCAGGTACTCGACGCTCGAGCAGTCGTTACCGCAGTCGGACAGTTGAATCGTCCCAAGGTCCCCGACATTCCAGGTATCGAGTCGTTCTCGGGTCCATCGTTCCATTCAGCTCGTTGGGATCACTCAGTCGACCTCGCTGGGAAACGTGTTCTCATGATCGGAGCGGGAGCCAGTGGTTTCCAGATCGCACCAACAATCGCTCCAGATGTTGAATCTCTTGTCGTGTTTCAGCGCACTGCGCAGTGGATGTTTCCGAATCCGAATTACCACGAGAAAGTTCCGGCAGGGATGACGTGGGCGATTCAGCATCTTCCGTTTTTCGGGCGTTGGTATCGGTTCCTCTTGTTCTGGCCGGGTTGCGACGGGTCACTCGCGAACGCCACGATCGACCCTGATTGGCCCCACCAAGATCGTTCGATCAACGCAGCGAACGATATGGCTCGCCAAATGTTTACTGATTGGATCGCCGGCCAAGTCGGCGACGACCCAGAGTTGCTCGCAAAGGTCATCCCGGATTATCCGGCGACAGGAAAGCGGACGCTTCAGGACAATGGATCATGGTTGCGTGCGTTGAAGCGCGACAACGTTGAACTAGTGCGCACGGAGATCGACCACATCGATGCGAATGGGCTCGTTACGGTCGATGGTCAGCGTTATGACGCCGACGTCATCGTTTTTGCAACCGGATTCCAGATGAGCAAAGTGCTCTTCCCGATGGAATTCGTCGGCCGCGACGGTGTGTCGCTCAATGACTTCTGGAGCGATCGTCCATCGGCCTACCTCGGCATCACTGTTCCTGGATTTCCGAACCTCTTCATGATGTACGGGCCGAGCACGCATCTCAATCACGGTGGAAGTCTGATCTTCCATTCGGAATGTCAGATGAGATACATCAGTAAGTGTCTGGACGAACTTGCGAGCAGCGGAGCAACATCGATGGAGCCGAAGCCAGAGCTCTACGAGGCGTACCACGCCAAGCATCAGGCGCTCATCAAGCAAATGGTGTGGTCACACCCAAGCATCACGCATACGCATTTCCGAAACGATGCTGGCGAAATCCACACAGTGAGTCCGTTCCGACTCGTTGATTACTGGACGTGGACCAGAGACGTCAACGTCGACGACTACGTACTTTCCTGATGCGTCGTTGGCTCGAAGCTTCGGGGCTTTGAGCCAACAGCGTCATTCGAAGACAATCGCTTCGGGATCGGGGTAGGACGTCATTCGGTAGTAGTCGTGAGTTTCCCACGGTGCATTGACCTGCATGCGTCCGTTCTGCACGTAGTAGTTCTTCTTTGCCGATGCTTCTTCGGTCACCAT
>JBIIVE010000026.1:0-24097 GCA_044339605.1 Acidimicrobiales bacterium | reverse complement strand
GCAGAGCGGGCCGAAGCGAACAAACGAAGTTGGGAAACTGGGAACTGACGCTCAGCGAGGATGGCGCGCATGACGCCACCCACCTGACCGGTTGCTCCGACGATACCGATACGCATAAGGGCAGAAACCCTAGCGGTCACCCCTATATCGACCACCAATGAGTTTCTCGAACTGCGTTAAAGCCATGGCACAGACCGCAAACCCCGGTTCGGGGTCAGTCGACGTAGACGGGCCCGTCGGCAAGACCGAAGGCATCGTGCAAGGCCACGACCGCACGCTGGACATCGGCCTCGGCGACGACGCAGCTCACACGAATCGCCGACGTGGCGATCATCTCGATATTGATGTCGTTGGCCGCAAGCGTTTCGAACACTGTCGCAGCCACGCCTGGGTGCGACTTCATTCCTGCGCCAACAACGCTGACGCGCGCAATTGCAGGATCGCCGTTGACTCGTGTCGCTCCGATATCTGCGGTGTGGTGTTCGCAAATAGCTATCGCTGCATCAAGTTCGCTGTGAGGAACGGTGAACGAAATGTCGGTAACGCCATGATCGGAGGTGTTCTGCACGATGAGATCGACATTGATATTGGAATCGGCAAGAGCGCGGAACATCAGTGCCGCGATACCGGGACGGTCGGCGACACCACCGATCGTGACCTTTGCTTCATCGGCATCGTGCACAACTGCAGAAACGATTGCCTGTTCCATAGTGTCGTCCTCCTTGGTGACGATTGTTCCAGTTTCCCAAGTAAACGCCGAGCGAACATGAAGATCGACGCCGTGGGTGCGGGCGAACTCCACTGAACGCATGGCCGGTTTGGGACAACCGTTTGCCGTCATCTCGAGCAATTCATCGAAACTGATTTTTTCCATCTTGCGAGCGTTCGGCACGATCCGCGGATCGGTCGTGAACACGCCAGTGACGTCGGTGTAGAGCTCGCAGGAATCTGCGCCCAACGCGTGCGCGAGCGCGACTGCAGTGGTGTCGGAACCGCCACGACCAAGGAACGTCACATTGGCTTCGGGGGAAACGCCTTGCGCGCCGCCAACAACTGCGACTCGGCCTGCCGCCAATGCTTCGACGACTCGAGCGGGCTTGACGTCGACAATCTTGGCGTTTCGGTAGGTGGAGTCGGTGAGGAAACCAGCTTGCGAACCGGTGAACGATTCCGCCTCGATGCCCGTGTCAGCAATGGCCATGCAAAGCAGTGCCATGGCCTTGCGTTCGCCCGCAGTTACGAGCATGTCCATCTCGCGACCAGGACGGGTGTCGGATACTTCGGCAGCAACACGAAGCAGATCGTCGGTTTCCTTACCCATAGCGGAAATCACGACCACTACCTGATTGCCCTCACGCACCGTGCGCGCCACATGGCCAGCGACGGCGCGCATGCGCTCTGGGTCACCGACCGAGGTGCCACCGAACTTCTGAACAAGGAGAGCCACGGGGAGCAACGCTACCGGCCGCCCCGACCCCGCTTCGAAACAGTTTCGGCCCCGACTTCGAAACGGCCTCGGCTCTCTCTTCCAAACAGCCTCGGCCCCGACCCAAATCACTTGTAGGTTCTCCACCATGGCTCGCACATCGGACCGTCGTCAGCGACAATTAGCCCGCCAGAAGGCGCAAACCGCAGCAACCGCACGTCAGCAGAAGGCTCGTCGCCGCACCAAGATCGCTGCGGGTGGAGTCGCAGCCGTCGTCGTGCTCTCAACCCTCGGAGCCTTTCTCGGCTCTAGGAGTTCGACGTCGAATTCTTCGACACCGACCTCAACAGTTCCCACCTCGACCACGTTGCCGAAGTCCGGAATTACCCCACCAGCAGTCGCTCTCGGGGCAACGCTCACCGGAGCAACTCCGTGTCCTGCCGAGGATGGTTCTTCGGCTCGAACCACCACGTTTGAAACTGCGCCACCCAACTGCATCGACAACACCTACTTCTACACCGCCACCATCACGACCACGAAAGGCGTGCTGACGGTGCAACTCAATCCAAAGGTGTCACCACAAACGGTGAACACCTTTGTGGTGCTCGCTCGCTATCACTATTACGACGGACAACCGATTACCGATGTCCGCAGACGCGCGTCGTTCACCGCCGGGATGGCATTCATCGACGGATCAACACAACCAGGATTCGCTATTCCCGGCGAGATCCCAGAAACGGGATCCGTGTTCACCCCTGGCGCACTTTCGATGGCACCGGCGTCTGCGTCGAACGGCATCGGTGGCCAATTGGTCTTTGCCACCTTCGATCAGGCCGCCGACAACAATCAACGAGTCACCCCTCTCGGCATCATGCTCAGCGGCGACACGACGCTCACGGCAATAAACCAGCTCGCAAGCGAGTCCGGGAAGCCCACTGCCCTCGCCGCAATCACCTCGATCTCTGTCGTTCGAAGCGGAGCGATCCCGAGCTAAATCTCAGCGTTGCGGTCACCCCGATCCCAACGTTGAATGTTCGCGATGGCCGATACCGCTGTGGGCTTGCTAGCGTCGCCGCCCGATGGGAACCGCAAAGCGTGAACGCCAAAAAGCCGGACATCAGGCCCGCCTCAATGTTGAACGATCATGGGATCGACGCGATCAGCGCCGGCGCCGAGTCTTTTCGATCCTTGGAGCCGCTGTCATTGTCGTTGCTACCGCAGCGCTGTTCATTGGGCTGAGCGACAACAGTTCGACGTCGACCACCGCAGCAACCACGACCTCCACCACGCTTGCAACCTCAACCACCGTTTCCGCCGCGACGCTCCCTTCAGCAGCAGGGAAGCCCTGTGTCGGTTTCAACGACACGCTTCCGGCTGGTGCCCCTGAAGTGACCATGCCTGTTGGTGAAGTACCCACGACACTTGTTGTGACCGACCTCGTCAAGGGGACCGGCACGCCAGTCGTTGCCGGAGATTCGGTCACCGTGAACTACATCGGTGTGTCCTGCTCAACCGGCAAGATTTTCGATTCCTCGTGGGCAAACGGAAAACCGATCACCTTTCCCCTGAATCAGGTCATCACTGGCTGGTCCCAAGGCCTGCTTGGCATGCAACCCAATGGTCGCCGGCTTCTCGTCATCCCGGCTGATCTTGGCTACGGCTCAACCGGCCAAGGCGGCATCGCTCCTGATGAATCACTGATCTTTGTCGTCGACCTTATTTCGGCGTCGCCATCGGCAACCCCAGGGACAACGCCTAACTAACGCGAACGCTGTCTCTTAGACGACGGCCTCAGGCAGCGCGGAAATGTCGGAAAGTTTTCCGTCTCGGTGAACGATCACGTTGCCCTTACCCGCGACGCGCCAGCCACCAGTTCCGATGTCATCAATGACTGCGGTACACATCGGAAGTTCAAGCAGAACAACGCCCGAAGATGCAAGGTCAATTGTGCGTCGAACTTTGTCAGGAGACCATTCATCGCTGCGCGCAATAACCGCAACGCCGGGGAGTAGCCCAAGTCCAACGGTGAACGCTCCACCACGAGTATCGACCATTGGGTCGCACAACACATCGGCGCCCGCACCACTGCCGACGAGCGCTGCACCACCGCGCCATGAGGAAAGAAGCGCGTCGTAGGTCGGTGTGTCTTTCAATACCGACCTGATGTGCATCGGCGAGACGCCGGTGAGATACAAGAACTTCGCGTTTGCCACAGCAGAGACGTTGTCGGCATCGAGCGCATCGGTACGCGTATAGACAGGAACCTCGCGAACTGTTGCGCCAAGCTTGGCGAACCATTCGCGCGCGGCGGCAACAGACTTCTGCGGATTCTCATAGGCCCAACCTGTGGCAAGCAATGTCACTTCGGTTGCACCAACAGCGGCGAGAAGTTCTGCATCGAACGTGCATCCTTCTGAAAATTCTCCTCCGCCAACAAGTGCGAGTGGTCCGGTCATTGTTGTACCTCCGGGACGGTGACGACACGGCGAGCACCAACCGACACAAAGTGTCGAAGTGGGACAACCGCTGTCGGCAAAGTGAAACGGTCAATATCGTCATTAACAAGTGGTGTGGTGCGTAATGCTGCAGTGAGGTCGCGTCCAACATGGAATCCGCGTACCGAACGGGCTATCGACCAAGGTGCAAGACCGAACACGCGAAGCGTGCCGGGACGAACCACTGGTTCAATAGCGAGCAATCGTCCGCCTGGGGCCAAGAGCGCGTCGATTGCATTTAGCGAAGCGGTGAGATCGGGAAAGCGAATGAGCTCGGCAACAGAGACGACGGTGTCCCATTGATTGCCACCAGGCATGACCCCGCTATCGATTGCCTCACGAAGAACGATTCGAGCGTCGGGATCGGAAAGGTCGAGAACTCGACCAGTTGACGCGGCCAACGCCCGAGCACGACGGCGGCCGAGTTCCTCTTCGACAGCCTTGGGGAACCGGCGCTGACCTTCAACGATCACTGTTTTGCGGGTCGACACGCTGAGCACGCTAGTGGGGGCACCGATTGCGGCCGCCCGGGCTGGCATGAAGCGCCGAAACCTACCCAGCGGTAACCTCTGTCGCTCTCCGGGATGGCCGGTGACCAGCGAAAGAGGAATGGCTGTGGCAATCGAACGAATCGGAATCATCGGATCCGGGATCATGGGCTCAGGTATCGCCGAGGTAGCCGCCAGCACGGGACACACCGTCGTGCTGCGCTCTCGTTCGATCGACAGCGCCAACGCGATGCTCGCTGGTCTGCAGAAGTCGCTCGCCCGCCAGGTCGAGAAGGGCCGCCGTGAACAAGCAGACGCCGATGCCATCGCCGCACGCGTCACCGCAACCGCCGACCTTGCCGACCTTGCCGATTGCGATCTCATACTCGAATCAGTCGTCGAAGACCTTGATGTGAAATTGGTGCTGTTCCGTGAACTCGATGGCATCGTCAAGGCCGACGCAATCATCGCCACGAATACTTCGACGCTCCCGGTCGTCGAGATGGCCATGGCCACCAACCGTCCGGGTCAGGTGTGCGGCGTTCACTTCTTTAATCCAGCGCCTGCAATGAGTCTTGTTGAAGTCGTTCGCCCGATGACAGCCGACGACGCAACTATCGCCGCGGTCACCGCATTCGCACAGGCTTGCGGGAAAGACCCCGTTGAAGTTGCCGATCGCGCCGGCTTCATCGTGAACGCGCTCCTCTTCCCCTATCTCAACAACGCAGTCAAGTTGCTTGAAAACGGCGTTGCATCTCGCGATGACATCGACACTGCGATGAAGGGCGGCTGCAACTTCCCGATGGGGCCACTGCAACTGCTTGACCTTGTCGGACTCGATACTTCGGTTGCCATCCTCGATGCGCTGTATGACGAATTCCGCGATCCGAACTTCTCTCCGGCACCGCGCCTTCGTCGCATGCTGACCGCCGGCCACCTCGGTCGGAAGTCAGGCATTGGTTTCTACGACTACCGCAAGTAAGCCTCCGTCATCGTCGATGACCGATTAGTCGTGTTGCCTATCGAGCCACCGCATTCGCAGTGGCAACTTCCCGAGCCCGAGACCGCCGAAGAGAACGGTCTTGTTGGCATTGGTGCCGACCTCGAGCCAGGCACTGTCCTTGGCGCGTATCGGGCGGGAATCTTTCCGATGCCATTCGACAACGGACCAAACGTTGGGTGGTGGTCACCAGACCCGCGCGGAATTCTCCCGCTCAATGCGCTGCGCGTGTCGCGATCGCTCCGACAGTCAATGGATCGTTACGACATCACTATCGATACAGCGTTCGACCAAGTTGTCCATGAGTGCGCCAACCCCGATCGCGATGGTGCGTGGATTACATCGGCCATCGACTCCGCCTATCGCGAACTTCACCGATTGGGATGGGCACATTCGGTAGAAACTCGCGACCGTTCGACAGGCGAACTCGTAGGTGGCCTCTATGGCATCCATATCGGTGGGCTGTTTGCGGGCGAATCGATGTTTCATCATTCTCGTGATGCATCCAAGGTGGCGCTCGTTGGACTCGTCGAGCATTTGCGCTCACGAGGCGTGATCCTCCTTGATGTGCAGTGGCTCACCCCGCACCTGGCCAGCCTCGGAGCGGTCGAAGTCCCCCGCGCCGAGTACCTGTCTCTCCTTGCGAAAGCCCTGACAATTCCCTTTCACCCCTTCAGTTCAGAGGTGTCACCGTGACAAAGCAACCATCAGTGGGCGACCATGGAGATATGAGTACGACCCCTTCTGGAGAATCGGATCGATCAGCCGATCGTCCGTGGATGATGCGCACCTACTCAGGGCACTCCACCGCGCGCGCCTCGAACGAGCTCTACCGCACCAACTTGGCCAAGGGTCAGACCGGCTTGTCGATTGCGTTCGATCTTCCAACCCAGACCGGTTACGACCCCGATGATCCTCGCTCGCGCGGCGAAGTCGGCAAGGTCGGCGTTCCCATTGCCGAACTTGGCCACATGCGCGAACTTCTCGAAGGCATCCCCGTTGGCGGGATGAACACTTCGATGACAATCAACGCGACTGCAGCCTGGCTTCTTGCTCTCTATGTTGCCTACGCCGCAGAGAACGGTGTTGCTTCAAGCGAGCTGCGCGGAACAACTCAGAACGACATCGTGAAGGAATACCTCTCGCGCGGCACCTACATCTTCCCGCCAGAGCCTTCCCGCCGACTCATCGTCGACATGGTTGCGTGGTGCTCGGAAAACATTCCGGCATGGAATCCGATGAACGTCTGCAGCTACCACCTTCAAGAAGCCGGAGCCACACCGGTTCAGGAAATTGCGTACTCGCTGGCAACGGCAATCGATGTTCTTGATGCGGTGCGAGATAGTGGCCAGGTTTCCGCCGAACGAATGTCTACGGTCGTTGCTTCTCTTTCGTTCTTCGTGAACTCAGGCATTCGCTTTGTTGAAGAAGTGTGCAAGATGCGCGCCTTCACAAAGATGTGGGATGAAATCTGCCTGGAGCGCTACGGCGTCACCGATGCCAAGGCTCGGCGCTTCCGTTATGGAGTGCAGGTGAACTCCCTCGGACTCACTGAAGCACAGCCCGAAAACAACGTCCAACGAATCGTGCTGGAGATGCTCGGCGTCACCCTTTCAAAAGATGCGCGTGCTCGTTCGCTGCAGCTTCCCGCGTGGAACGAGGCCCTCGGCCTCCCCCGGCCATGGGATCAGCAGTGGTCACTCCGCATGCAACAAGTCCTCGCCTTCGAAACCGATCTGCTCGAATATGAGGACATCTTCAATGGCTCTCACGTCATCGAAGGCCTCACCGATGAACTGGTAACTGCAGCGCGCGCTGAACTCGAAGAGGTTCTGGCAATGGGCGGAGCGTTTGCCGCTATCGAAGTACTCAAGGGTCGCCTCGTTGCATCGAACACCGAACGAGTTCGTCGCATCGAAACTGGCGACCTGGTCGTTGTCGGCGTCAACAAGTTCACCGAAGCCGCCGACTCTCCGCTTTCGGGCGATGAGTCAATCCTTCGCGTCGATCCCGCCGTCGAAGCACAGACTATTTCTGAGGTTGAAACATGGCGGAGCGCTCGCGACAACGTTGCCGTCGAAGCCGCCCTCACCGAACTACGTCGCGTTGCCCTCACTGACGAAAACATCATGGGAGCAACCATTGCCTTGGCTGTTGCTGGCGGAACCACTGGCGAATGGGCGGGGGCGCTTCGCGAGGTTTTTGGCGAATACCGCGCCCCAACCGGCGTCTCAGCCACTGCTGGCGTCGGCGCCATGCCCGAAGATCTTCGAGCCGTCGCTGAACGAGTGAAGGCCATGACCGGTGGTCCTCCACGGTTCCTTGTGGGAAAGCCTGGCCTCGACGGGCACTCCAACGGCGCCGAACAGATCGCAGTCGCGGCGCGTGATGCCGGCATGGAAGTCATCTATCAAGGCATACGCCTTACCCCAGCACAGATCGCAGCGGTTGCTCGCGACGAAGATGTCGATGTCGTCGGACTTTCAATTCTTTCCGGAAGCCACATGCAACTCGTTCCCGATGTCGTCGAACGACTCCGGGCCGAGGGCGTGACCTGTCCCGTCATCGTCGGCGGAATCATCCCCGAAGACGATCGACCCAAGTTGCTTGCGGCCGGTGTCGCTCGTGTCTACACACCCAAAGACTTTGAGCTCGGCCACATCATGAGCGATATCGCCGACCTCGTCGCCGAAACCAGAAACTAACGAACTCAATCGCCGAACTTAATCGTCGAGTTCGGCGATCACCTGTTCGGTATCGGCGCCCATAGGCCGCGCTGCGAATCGGACCCCTCCCGGAGTTTTCGACAACCGGGCAATGACGTTCTGCATCGGTACGCCATCGACGGTGATGATCGCGTCACGCTCTCGAAGATGGGGGTCGTTGACGACATCGGTCATCGAATACACCGGTGCCACTGCTACCTCGGCGCGCTCGGCCTCGGAAAGCACCTGATCGAGTGTCCGGAGCGACACCCATTCGCTCACGATCTGATCAATCACTTCTCGATTTTCGACACGATTTTCGAATCCGGCGAACCGTGGATCGTTCGGAACTCCGACCATCTCCAAAAATCGTTGGGCCACTGATTCCGCGGTTGCCGAAACCACAACCCACCGTCCATCGGAACATTCGTAGATGTTGCGCGGGACCGTATAGGGAATCCCTGAACCAAGTCGGGGCTGTTCATACCCAGTCAGCGCGTTTGCCGATACGAGGGGCCCCATCAAATGCAGCATCGACTCGAGAAGATTCACGTCGACAACCTGACCAACTCCGGAATGGACAGCAACCATCGTGGCGAAAGCAGCCACGATCGCCGTGACTTCATCAGTGAGGGCAATCGGCGGGAGAATCGGTTTCCCATCGGCCTCTCCATTTACGTTGGCGAATCCCGACATCGCTTCAGCGATCGACGCGAACCCTGGACGATGACGGTAGGGACCGGTCTGACCAAAGCCCGTCACGCGAGTGACGACAAGTCTTGGATTCGTTACGTGCAGAACTTCGGGATCGAGCCCGAGTGCTTCGAGCTTGCCTGGCCGGAAATTCTCGACGAGAACATCGGCAGTATCGAGAAGGCGCCGCAGGACCGACAGGCCTTCCTCGGTTTTCAGATCAAGAATGATTGTTCGCTTCCCACGACCAGCGATTTTCCAAAACAACGTGATGTCATCGGATGGGTCGCGCCAACCCATAGAACGAACAGTGTCGCCAGTACCGGGTCGCTCAACCTTGATGACATCGGCACCGAAATCGGCGAGATGTCGAGCACATCCCGGGCCAGCAAGCACCGTCGAAATGTCGACAACACGAAGATCCGAAAGTGGTCCGGTCACTGAAGTCATTGGTCGACGCTATCCAATAGGGGTGAAGTCGGAAGTTCCGTCGCTCAGATCAACGCGTAGTTCACCTACCGGCGACGCCAATCGAGTCGGCTCCGGACCTTCAAGCAGATCAGTAGACATCGCGACCTCTCCTCGAATCGCCGCTTCATCAGCGGAACGACTGAGGACGATTGCTTCTTCGAGCACGCGGCGCGCCGAACTTCCCAGTAGCGAGAGATCATCGGAGACAAGGACCATCCCTCCTGAGACTCCAACCGCTTGAGCCCATGTCCGGGCCGCTTGTGGGGTCAGGTCAGTCTGTTCCGAGCGCAGCATCAGACAATCGGGGTCGTTGAGCCATAGGCGACGGTGCATGAATGAACGCGTTGCGGTGGCCGACCAAGCATGTCGAGTCGCTGGTTGCGTCTCGGCATAGCCCGAGAGCATCGAAACTTCGGAGCGCAACGACCACGAGGGAGCGACATCAGCCCCGATCCGGTTGGCATCGACCACTCCAACTGAATGGGAGAGCGGGACACCGCATCCCAAGAGAAACGTGTCGCTACCAGCACCCGCACGAAGTGCATCGAAACCGGCACGGACGCGTTGCGCGGGGGTGAACGAACGGTCCGACCACACGCCATCGAATGACGGCGAAAACGTGAAGTCGAGTTTGAGATAGGTGTAACCCATGGCAACCACTGTCGACGCGAGTTCTCGAAGATGTTCCTGTACCTCGGGGACAGTTGTGTCAAGACCGAACATCAGACCGCCCATACCTCCGCCCCATGGCGCATTGAACATGTTCAGCAATGGCTCACCGTCAAACCCGCGGGCAAGCCACTCCGGATGCTCCGCCGCCACCACCGAGTCGGGTGCAACAAGAAACGGTGCCAACCACAGGCCCGGACGTCGACCGCGTCCAGAAATTTTCGCGGCCATCGATTCGAGGCCTGAGGGGAACTTGTCGTTCGTGGTCAGCCAATCCCCGATTGCCGATTGGAATCCATCGTCGACCTGAAAAACATCGAATGGCCATTCATCGGCATGCTGCAAATTGGAGTTGATGTCCTGCTCGGCCACATCGTGGAAGTAGTGATACCAACTGCACCAGCCGACCTGATGACCGGCGCCGACCCTCGCTCCGCCCAGCGATCCCACCGTCGATGCCCAAGTTGAGAGCAACGCGTCGACTGACCCACCACTGACAATCAGCACGTCATGGAGTTCTCGTCGCTCCCCCTCGGCGAAGATGACACCGCCGAGAAACGCTTCGCACCAAAGTTCAGTCCCGGTTGGACCAGTACACAATCGCATCGTTCCGTCGTGGTTCTTGCCATTCGCGAAACCAACGAGTATCGGGGTATCGGAGTCATCGACAAGGACAGTCAGCCATTCAGAACGCAGCTCATCGTCCACCTCGACGATTCGCTGATCGGCCTGATTGATGGCCCGGATCATCTCGATTGAACCCGGAGCGAGGGATCGGTCGCGGTCGCGTCCGAAAACTGCGATATCGCTGGGGCTCCACGATTGATAGCCGTGGCGAAACATCCGCAAGGGACCTGCGACGTCGACAACGCGAAAAACGAGTGAGACCGATCGCACTGGCAACAACCGGGAATCATCTCGGGCAATCCACCACGACCATCGATCGGACTCGGCTCCTGCAGGAAGTTGATCGCCGCCCCACTCGCCCTCGGCGGTGACACCGAAGGCGAATCCGTCGGTTCCATCGCCTGGGGTGGGCCTCCGGGAAAGGGGAATCAGGCCGAACCCAGGCATCTCGATTCGGTCGATGGACAGTCGCATGGGGCGAGCGTAGAACTCGGTGCATCGTCGGCGGCAGTGATCTGCCTACGCTTCGACACGATCAAGGAATAACCATGACTCGCATCGGTTACCAAATACCCAACTTCACCTGCGGTCTCGATGCCGTCGACGACGCCACGCGCGAGATTTTCCTATCCATGGTGTGGTGGGGCGGCTCGGAGAAGTGGCGGCGAAGGTGTTCGCCAGCGCTGCTCAGTGACGAGCAGCAGGTCGCGCACGACGCGATGCCACCGGACTCGACCACCAGCGGCCACTGAATCGCCAACGCGATTCAGGCGCCACTTCCTGACCGACCATGATCCGAGGACGTGTGACCTCGATTGCAGCCGCGATCGCAGCTGCTTCTTCGATGGATGGTTCGGGCGTAATGCGCACGCTCGGCGACGAATCGCTCACAACGGAATGTTTCCGTGCTTACGATGCGGAAGTTCCTCGCGCTTGGACTTGAGCATCTCAAGACCGGCGATGACCTTCATGCGCGTATCGGCGGGGTCGATGACATCGTCGATGAATCCTCGCTCGGCGGCAACGTACGGGTTAGCAAACCGTTCGGTGTAATCCTCGATCAGTTCGGCACGACGCTTTTCGGGATCGGCCGCACTCTGAAGTTCACGGCGGTAGAGGATCTCAACCGCGCCATTCGGGCCCATCACTGCAAGTTCGGCAGATGGCCACGCAAACGCAAGATCGGCACCAATCGACTTGGAGTTCATGACCACATAGGCACCGCCGTAGGCCTTACGTGTGATGACCTGAATGCGAGGAACGGTTGCTTCACAGAACGCGTAGAGCAACTTGGCGCCATGGCGAATGATGCCGCCATATTCCTGATCAACACCTGGAAGGAAACCAGGCACGTCGACGAAGGTCACGAGCGGAATGTTGAATGCATCGCAGGTACGCACGAAACGTGCGCCCTTTTCTGCCGACTCGATGTCGAGCACACCAGCAAGAACCATCGGCTGATTTCCAACAATGCCTACGGATTCGCCGTTGAGGCGGGCGAAACCGCACACGATGGAACCGGCCCAACGTGGGAAGTATTCGAAGAAATCACCATCGTCGACAACCGACGCAATGACCTTCTTCATGTCATACGGAATGTTCGGACTGGCCGGCATGATGTCGATGAGTTCAGGGCAACTGCGTTGCGGATCATCGTCTGTTGGCATCTCGGGTGCAGTCTCGAGGTTGTTCGACGGAAGGAATGAAAAGAGGTACTTCACGTCGTCGAGGCAAGACTTTTCGTCGGGAGAAACAAACGTGGCCACACCGGACTTGCTCGCGTGTGACTTTGCACCACCGAGTTCTTCGAGCGTGACTTCTTCGCCGGTCACGGTCTTCACAACATCGGGACCAGTGATGAACATGTGTGAGGTTTCATCGACCATGAAGATGAAGTCGGTCATAGCGGGGCTGTAGACCGCGCCGCCGGCGCATGGGCCGAGGATCACGGAGATCTGCGGAGTCACACCCGATGCTTGAACGTTGCGATGGAAGATGCCGCCGTAACTAGCGAGCGACACGACGCCTTCCTGGATACGAGCACCGGCACCATCGTTAAGGCCAATTAACGGTGCACCAACAGAGAGCGCGAGGTCCATCACCTTGTGGATCTTTTCGGCGAAGACCTCGCCAAGTGCTCCGCCGAAAACGGTGAAGTCCTGAGAGAAGACGAAGACCTTTCGGCCATCGATGGTTCCCCAACCGGTGACGACGCCATCGGTGTAGGGACGTTCTTCGATGCCACTGTCATGGGCACGATGACGAGCCAACATGTCGAGTTCATGGAATGAACCCTCATCGAGCAAATAATCGATGCGCTCTCGAGCAAGCATCTTGCCCTTCGAGTGCTGGCGTTCGACCGAACGCTCTGAACCGGCATGGAGGGCTTGTTCCTTGCGCTCGGCCAGTTCGGCCAGACGCTTCGTCATTGGGTGTTCCGACATGGCGCCAACACTACCCAGCCCATCGGAGCAGCCCGAAACCTCCCCAAAGCCTCTGTTGGGTCAGATCGGCCTAGGCTGGCCCCAGTCTCTCGCTCTCCTCTTATGGAAGGACCCTCATGCCAAACGGTTGGGAACTTGTCATCATCCTCGGGATCATCGCTCTGCTCTTCGGCGGCGCAAAGCTTCCCAAACTCGCCCGCTCCCTCGGTTCTGCCAAAGGCGAATTCGAAAAGGGCCTGAAGGAAGGCGAGACCAAGGGCTCGAAAGAGTCAAAGTCCGAAACCGACTCGAAGGCCACAGAGTCCACTGATACCTCTGACTCCTGAGGTTCGCGCCTTTTGGCGCTGAGCGTTACTTCTGATGACTGACCGGCCTTCGGGTCGGTCAGTTTCGCGTCTGGGCCAATTTCGCGGCCCGATCAACAAGCCGAGGGGCATCGATACGAGCCGCCACTTCAGCAAGGTTTGCTTGCGGTCCCGTCCAGCGAAGTTCGTCGACCTTTGTGAATGTCGGCGCATCGGTCACAACGGTGGCGATCTTTCTGAACAACATCGCGAGTTCCATTTGTTCCTGCAATGTTGCTGCGAGCTTTGCCGCACCTCGAACTTGCACATCCCAGTCCGCAGGGTCAGCCGGAATGTTTTCGATGTGTAAGTAGCGACCAAGCACGGTGGATGCCGACTTGGCGCCCCAACCAGGCAAACCTGGGAACCCGTCTGATGCATCGCCCATGAGCGCAAGGTAATCAGGGATCGATTCGGGCGGAACCCCAAACTTTTCGATCACTCCATCGTGATCGAATATCTGGCCCTTGCGACGGTCGAATTGCACGACACGAGTTCCCACCACACACTGCGCGAGATCTTTGTCGGGAGTGCAGATCAGCACCTGATCGACACTTTTATCGGCTGCAGCTCTTGCAGCAGCCGAACCCATACCGTCATCGGCTTCGTGTTCAATCATTGAGAACACCGAAAAGCCTGCGGCCTCCAAGACTTCGTCGAGTAACGGGAACTGGTTGCCAAGTTCGGGATCGAGATCTTCACCCGACTTATAGCCATCCCACATGGCATTGCGGAATGAATCCACCGTGCGATCGGTAGCGATACCAACGTGAGTCGCCCCTTCGTCGAGCATGTTGAACATCGACATCACGACACCACGGGTTGCTGCGACTTCCATGCCGGCGGAGTTCGCGCGGGATGGCAGCGCGAAATGGTGACGAAAGAGCTCATAGGTGCCGTCAACGAGATGTACCTGCATGCAGTCAGTCTCGCCCGAATCCGAGACCCACACCCGATCGTTGTTCGCGATTGCTGAACTCGGATTGGCATGGTGGAATATCCCAGACGAAAGGATGTCCCCGATGCCGAAGCCCACTGTTCGCACCGATCTCGTTGTCTCTCCCCGCCCAAATGACGAGGGTGTCCTCGTCTATGACCCAACGACCGATACTGGCCACGTCCTTGAGGGCATCGCGGCTGCGGTATTCGCTGCTTGTAACGGAACGGCCGATACCGCTGCGATCGAGGCACATGTCGCAGAAGTAACCGGCGCCATGGCCGATCCTGCTGCTGTCGATGCTGCGATTGACCAACTTTCTGCCGCTGGGCTTCTTGACGAACCAAAGGGCATCTCGCGCCGCGTACTCATCGGCGGACTCATCGCCGGAGCTGCTGCAGTTGCAATTGCTCCTGCAATCACTTCCGTCGCCCGTCCAAGGAAAGCATCTGCATCTGCTCAAGTTCCGCAAGCCGTTGAGCCGAAATCCGCTACGACCCCAGCGGACACTTCTGTCGTGATCCCCTTGTCGAGCGTCGGCTTTGACCCAACACGCACCGTGTTTTGGAACGTTGACCAGCCCGCATACGGAACCGTCACCGTCACAAATACGTCGTCGGGCGGCATGAACACCGGCGCGTATGCCACCTACACACCGGACCCCGGCTATTCCGGGCCCGACTCGTTTAACTACGTCGCCGGAGAGTGCTACTCCCCCCCTGGCTCCTACACTTACCCCGCTCCACCGGCAGCACAAGCTGCATGCCCTAGCGGAGACACAATTTTTGGTGCCACCATTCCGTCCGCATTGGTTTCGATCACGGTGACCCCCGCTCCCACAACCACGACGACCACTGCGCCAGCTGATGAGTCGACGCCGAAGTACACCGGCTGATTCCATCGGCAATGAACGACGCCGACCGCGATGCTCTCGCGCAACTACGAGTCCAAGCGCTCCTATCGCGAACACAGCCCGCTCCATTTTTTGTCTTCGAGAACTTTCTCCCGGACGACGTGCACGACCTCGTGCTTGAAGGCCTCATAGGCCTCGAGAGCGAGTTCTGGTCGAACCGCACTACGGGTCGTGACGCGCTCGTTCTTGTGAATCCGCCACCAGTCGGCCCAGTCATTGCAGAAATGGAGCGTCACTTTGATGAAATTCTCGCCGCGCTTTCCGCACAAGGCGCTCCGGTAAACGACATCCACGGCTGCCACATGGAGTCACCAGCGGTGTCGGCCACTGGTCATGCCAATTTTCACGCTCCACATATCGACAACGATCCACTCAGCGGGGTTGACGCTGTTTTCACCAGGCGCATCAGTTTGGTGTGGCATGCATTCCGTCAGCCGCAGTCGTTCACCGGGGGTGGACTGCGCCTGTGGGATTACTCAGAGGTTGCTTCTGAGCATGGGCCGTGGACACCCGCTTCGACATGGACCGATCACCCATGCAACGACAACACCCTCGTGGCGTTCAGTTCCTATTCCCTGCACGAAGTGTTACCAGTACAGATGTTTGAAGGGCCCTTCGCCGACCGGCGTTTCGCTGTCGTCACCGCTGCGCACGCATCCTGACCCACGAGGGCGCCTACCCGTACGCTCTCTATATGCCTGAAACCTCAGAACGACTCGTAAACCTTCGCAAGTGGAACATCGGAGTCGGAGGTCTGCATCTCGTGCAGGGCATCCTCATCCTTGTTCTGAGTAGCTCGTTTGCCATTCCGATCGTCGCGGCCGTGCAGACCGGGCCCCCTGGTGCTGAAGGTTCACTGACAACTGCAAGCAAGACCTTCTTCAGCTTCAACTTTGCGATTGCCATCGCAATCTTTTTGTTTCTTGCAGCTGGCGATCATCTCCTTACGTCGGTGACCCCCATCCGGGCCTGGTACGAACGCAACCTGCTTCGCGGAGTGAACTACGCGCGTTGGATTGAATACTCCGTCAGCGCATCAATCATGATCCTGCTGATCTGCCTGCTCAATGGCATCAATAACTTCTACGCCCTCGTTGCAATTTTTGGTGTCAACGCCGCGATGATTTTGTTCGGACTCGTGATGGAACAGGTCAACCAAAATCGGGAGTCCGTGAACTGGTGGCCATTCATTTTTGGCTGCATTGTCGGGATCATCCCGTGGATCGCAATCGTGATCGGGCTCTACTCGGCAGCTACCGACAACACGATGATCAATGGAATTCCTGCAAATGCTGATGGGGTACCCGTCTTCGTTTACGGAATCGTCGTTTCACTGTTCTTGTTGTTCAACTGCTTCGCCCTTAATCAGTGGCTGCAGTACCGCGGTAAAGGAAAGTTCTCCGATTACCTCTACGGCGAAAAGGTGTACCTCGTACTCAGCCTTGTCGCGAAGAGCGCACTTGCTTGGCAGATCTTTGCCGGCACACTTGCCAGTTGACCTCTACGAGTTCGGCAACCGCCGAATAACAGCGTCAACGAATCGACGGGGTGCTTCAGAATCCGTCGGCAAGAAGAAGCAGGGCTCAAAAAGTTCTGCTTCGAGCAACGCGGGTGATCCATCGTCAAGGCGGACGACGTCATAGCGTCCGTAAAGAAGTTCCTCGTTTGCCGCGAGCCAACCGCTCTCGCGTGCGATCGTCGTCGCGACCGTTGATGCAACTTCGACGACGGCGAGGATGTCATCGGGCGCAACGATTGCCATGATTTCCTCTCGATACTCGCCACCCACAAGCGCGCCGCCTTCGGCCAGAAGCGCAGCTTTGCGAAACGAATGGGACACCACTCCGTCAAAGAGAACTGTTCCGATTTCACCTTGAACGTCAATGCGCGACGCGAATGGTTGCACCATCACCGTTGCGCCCTCGGAAAGGATCCGATTGGCGAGTTCCTCAGCCGCCGAGTCGTCGGATGCGAAGCGCCCAGTGAGGCGACTTCCTGCCGATACTGAGGGCTTAACGACGATTTCTGGGCTGCCTGCAGATGCGATAGCCGCCTCGAATTCCTCTTTTGCCTGGACAAACACAGTCGGTACGACAGGCACACCATGCGCAGCGAGAGCGGCGAGATAACGCTTGTCCATGTTCCATTCAATAAGCGACACCGAATTGTGAATCGTTGTCATGGGCCGACGCGCATCCAGCCAATGGCGAAAGTCGTCAAGACGATCGACGTAGTTCCACGGACTACGCACTACGACGAGATCGAACGAATCCCAGTCGATGGTCCGGTCTTCCCATGACGCTTGGATGAGATCAATACCCGAATCGGCAAACGCAACAATCTGTAAAGGAAGGTCAACGTCGTCATGAATCGCGTCTTGGTCGATTGTGGTCACAAACGCAACTCGCATGTCGTCACGCTAGCGATTGTGCCGGACGCGACAGAGCCCGGCACAAGACCGGGCTCTGTGCGAATTTCTGGAACAATCAAAAAGGTCAGTTGAACCAATTTTCAACACTGGTGATTTCGCACTTCACTGAAGGTGATGTCACATCTTCGAAACTTGAAATCTCCACAAGTTTCGAGCGATTCGGGGGAATCGTTTCCGGGAATGACGAGCCACTGTCGATCAATGTGCCCGAGCCGGAGCGGAACTCGTAGTTGAAGATGTAGTTCTTCTCACCCGAAGTTTTGTTCGTGACTTTGATCGTCATTTCCGGTGAACCAAACGTTTCGTCGACCGCACACTTTTCAACGGTCACGTTGTAGTCGGATGCATTCGCTTCTCCCGACCAGTTCTTCACCGAATCGGAGATTGAGTCGGATGCCTTATCAGCAGCAAAGACAACCAATACAAGGAACAGGATCGAAGCGATTGTCCCGACAGCGCCGAGCACGATGCCGGCAATCGACATGCCCTTACCGGTACCGCCCATTTCATTCGACTTCTTCAGTCCCAAGAAACCAAAGATGATGGCGAGGACGCCGGCGATCGGGCCGAGACACACAAAGGTCAAGATGCCGAGCACAAGGGCAGCGATCGCTAATCCGTTGTTGGGACTAGGCGCACCACCAGCCGGCGGGACCGGTGACGAGGGCGGTGTGGGTGGAGCAGGTGGTGGTGGCGGCGGCGGTGTACTGCCCGGTGGAGCAGGTGGTGGCGGTGGTGGTGCGTCAGTCATGTGTTCTCCCCCAAGAACTCAGTCGGCGCCGGCGCGCCGATGAGCGCACGATAGTTCCCTGCGCTGAAGCATGACGAGGAAACAGTCACACCCCTGATGCGACGAAAGAACTCAGGCGCGCTCGGCCCAAAATGCCGTCCATGACGGCCACGACGCGGGCACGGTACCCAAACCATCGTGATTCTTTGGCCACTCCGCAGGCGCCATCGAGAGCGGCGATGTCGAAGCTTGCTCCCCATACCAAAGTTCATGAATTCGACGAACGAAGAACCAACTGCCGTCGCGCCGCTCATAGGTGTCGCGATAAAGAATGAATTGGTGTATCCAGCGCTCGCCGTCTTGGATCTGCGCATGGCAATACACCTGGCCAGTTGCATGATCAGTATCAACCACATCAATCGCGTGCGTGCCCACGTTCAGCATCGAAATTCCGATAGCACCAAGCGAGTCGGCGAACGATGCCCGCAATGCCTCACGTCCAAAAGTGTCGCGACCAACACGAACGTCATCGACAAAGAGTCCAACCAGAGCGTCGAGATCGCGGGAATCGACCGCAACGGCATAGTGCGAAGCCAACTGGCGAATTTCCTCAAAGGCCAAAAGACGTTCGACGGTGGCGGAAAGTTCCTCGGATGCCATGCAGGGAGCGTACGACGGCACGAACCGCAGCGTCCGCATTCGATGCGCCGTAATCTCCAACCATGGCCGATCGCACCCACGCCTCCAACGTTTTTGCTGACGGCTCGATCTCGCTTCGCCTCTATCCCCATAACGAACTCGCCGCAGTGGACATCGTCGATCAGTTATGCGCTCAGGCGGCCATAGCGACCGACAACAGCTTCGATGGGGTGATGACGTCTGAACATCACGGCGGATTCGCTGGCTATCTTCCGAATCCGTTGCAAACCAGCGGCTTCCAACTCTCAGCGATGTCGAGGGGATGGGCGGCTGCCTGTCCCGTTCTGTTGCCGCTTCGGCCGGTCGCAATGCTGGCCGAGGAAGTTGCTTGGCTCGATGCACGTTTCCCTGGTCGTGTCGGAATCGGCGTGGGCTCAGGTTCGTTGCCTCTCGACTTCGAAGCAATGGACATCGACCAAAGCACTGCGGTCGATGTTTTCAAGCGCGACCTTCCCCGCCTCGTCAGCATGCTGGCAGGCCGCGACCTTGGGGTAATCGATGGGGATCGGGCATTGCGCGAACTCACCGACCGATCGATCCCCGTCATCAGCACAGCAATGAGCAGCGCTGCGGTTCGGCGCGCCGCCAATGCAGGCGCCGGAATCATTTTCGACGGAGGCAGCAACCCTGATCGACTGCGAACACTCTCCGATGCCTATGTCGAAGCCGGTGGCGATTCGCCACGCATTCTGATCCGTCGTGTGTGGTTGGGTTCACCGCCCAAAGCGGCATTTGAAGCGCAGTTTGAGGTGTACCAGAGCTACTCGCCGACGGAAGCACTTTCGCATTGGCGCGACAACGGTTGGATCTGCGGCGATGACGCTGCTTCGCTGGCTGCCGATCTCGCTGAAGCGATGCGAACAACGAACTCCACGTGCCTCAACCTGCGGATCCATGCCCCCGGCATTGCTGCCGACGCGGCACGCGAGCAAATCGCTGCACTTGGATCCGAGGTGCTCCCCCGCTTACGAGACCTTCTCGCAAACGGTTGACGACTTAGGCCTCGATGCCTTCAAGGTCCTGACGCACCAGAGTGCGATAAAGGTCGGCGTACAAGCCATCGGCGTTTAACAACTCTTCGTGGCGACCTCGCTCAACGATATGACCTGACTCAAGAACGAGGATCTGGTCAGCACCAGTGATGGTCGAGAGTCGGTGCGCAATCACTAACGCTGTTCGGCCTGCGAGCGCGGTAGCCAGCGCTTTTTGAACAAGCGATTCGTTTTCCGAATCGAGATGACTTGTTGCTTCGTCGAGAATAATGATCGCCGGCGCTTTCACCAGTACGCGCGCAATCGCCAACCGCTGCTTCTCGCCCCCAGAGAGGCGATGGCCCCGCTCGCCAACAACGGTGTTGTAACCGTCGGGAAGCGAAGCGATCACATCGTGAATCTGTGCAGCCTGACAGGCAGCAACGATCTCAGCATCGGTGGCATCGTGCCGGGCATAGCGAAGATTCTCGGCAATGGTGTCGTGGAACAGGTGCGGGTCTTGCGACACCACGCCGACTGCGCCACGTAATGAATCCAGCGTGAGATCACGAACATCGTGACCATCGATACGCACAGAACCTTCGGTGACGTCGTACAAACGCGGCACCAGAGAACTCATCGTCGTTTTGCCCGCACCCGATGGGCCAACGAGTGCAATCAACTGCCCCGGAAGAATCGAAGCGGAAACGTCGTGAAGAACCTCGGCACCAGGGCCATCGTCGACTGACCCGCTCAACCCGATTTCGAGAGAAGCAAGCGACTCTTCCGAGCCCGACGGATAGCGGAAGGTGACGTGATCAAACTCGATCGCACCCTTGGAAGGGGGAAGATCGATTGCATCTTCTTTGTCGTCGAGCGAATTGCGAAGATCGAGGACTTCAAAAACGCGATCGAAGGAAACAAGTGCAGTCATGATGTCGACACGAGCGCTCGAGAGCGCTGTGAGCGGTTCATAGATGCGTGTCACCAGTGCCGCTAATGCAACCAAGGTTCCGAGCGTGATTGCATCGGAAATAACCAGCTGTCCGCCGATCCAGTACACGAGAGCTGTTCCGATTGCGCCAACGAGAGCAAGTGCAATGAGAAAGGTGCGGCTGTACATCGCGCTCTGGATGCCAATGTCACGGACTTCTGCTGCTCGATCGGAAAATTCCTTACTTTCGCGCTTTCGATTTCCAAAAAGCTTCACCAAAAGTGCGCCCGATACGTTGAAGCGTTCCGTCATCTGCGTGTTCATCACAGCGTTCAAGTCGAAGCCACGACGCGTGATCGCCGACAACCGCCGCCCGACTCTCTTGGCGGGAATGATGAAGATCGGTAGCACCAATATGCCAATAATCGTCAGGCGCCATTCCAAATAGAACATTGCGATCAATGTCGTAATTAACACGATGACGTTTGAAACAACTGAACCGAGGGTGGTGGTGACTGCCCGCTGCGCACCAATGACGTCGTTATTCAGTCGACTCATCAGCGCGCCAGTTTGGGTGCGCGTGAAGAACCCAATCGGCATCGCCGATACGTGATCGAACAACTTCACCCGAAGATCGAAAATCAGTCCTTCTCCGATGCGCGAGGAATAGAGACGCTCAAAGAACGACATTGCGGAAGAAAAAACCGCCGCCGCGATGATGACTGCCGCAAGAACGTGCAATAACCCGCGGTTGCCTTCAGGAATGGCTTTGTCAATGATCTGACGAAACAACAGGGCCGGAGCAAGCCCGAGTAACGCCTGGATCACGATGACGATCAGAAATGCTGTGATCGCCAATCGATACGGGCTGGTGTAGGACAGAACTCGGAGGATTGTCCGGCGGCTGAGCGACTTACCCGCGACCTCGTCGCGGTTGCTGGCCATCATCATGTGAAGTGAGCTCGGCATCATGGTGGGTTCAGGCTACGGCCCCGAACGCGCTACCGGCGCCTTGAAGGCGCCGGCGTTGATGGCGGAAAGTGAGGGATTCGAACCCTCGGTGACCCGAAGGCCACAACGGCTTTCGAGGCCGCCCCATTCGTCCGCTCTGGCAACTTTCCGTCTTCGACACTAGTGGCCGCCCTTCGAAGGGGGCCAACGCGGGTCTGGTACGGGTTCTGGGTCAGCGAAGACCAGCGAAGTAGGAAGACAGCAATTCGCTGCACTCCTCGACCCGCACATCGGAAGTCGTTGCGAACTCATGATTGAGTCGAGGATCGCTGCCCAAGTGATAGAGCGAACCGCACGCACCGTTTTCGAAGCTGCGAGCGCCAAATACGACACGCCCGACGCGAGCATTGACCATGAGGCCAGCACACATCGCGCACGGTTCAAGCGTGACCACCACCGTGGCGTTCTCGAGTCGCCAGGAACCAACCGCGGCAGCCGCATCGCGAACAGCCAGAAGTTCCGCGTGCGAAGTGGGATCTTGGGACTGTTCACGCTCGTTATGACGTCGAGCGACGACCTTGCCATCGATCACAACGACGGCGCCGATCGGAACTTCACCCTGCTCGCCAGCGAGTCGCGCTTGTTCGAGCGCGAGGCCCATCAGGTCGTGATCAGAGAGTGCGGGGGCATCGGCTGCTTCTCCCATTTCGTCTCCGATCACGTTTCTCTCAAAGCAATTTTGGCGGAGGGAGTGGGATTCGAACCCACGGTGAGTTTCCCCACACACGCTTTCCAAGCGTGCCGATTCGGCCGCTCTCGCACCCCTCCCGGGGACCAACCGACATGGCCGGATGGCATTCCAGTCCGACAGGGTATCGTTCCTCCAGACCCGCTCTCGCGTGTGGCGGTCGGGTCCTGTGCAATCGGAACCCGCGAATCGAGTCAGGGCCGGAAGGCAGCAGCTCTCAACGGGACCACCGATGTGCCGCAGGTCGCCTGACCGTCACACGGGGGAGCGGGTCGTTTCGCGCCCCAAACCCGATCCAACTTCGGGCGATGGCAGTCCCAGCCGATCGGTAGGCTCGCCCCGATGTCCTACCAATCGCTCTACCGCCGTTATCGCCCGACCCGCTTCAGCGAGGTCCGTGGTCAAGAGCACCTCGTTTCGGCGCTGCGCAACGCCGTCACCGAAGACCGACTCGGTCACGCATACCTCTTCTCTGGGCCCCGCGGCACGGGCAAGACCTCAACCGCGCGCATCTTGGCCAAGGTCCTCAATTGCCAGAACCCAGCCGGGGGCGAACCCTGCTGCGTGTGCGACTCCTGCCTTTCAATCGATGCCGGCACAAGTTTCGATGTGCACGAACTCGACGCCGCGTCCAATAACGGTGTCGATGCAATCCGCGATCTCATTTCAAGTGCGTCGCTCGCAACTCCCGGTCGTTACAAGGTGTACATCCTCGATGAAGTCCACATGCTCTCGACTGCCGCGTCGAACGCATTGTTGAAGACGCTCGAAGAACCGCCTTCGCATGTCATCTTCGTGTTGGCCACCACCGACCCCCAGAAGGTGCTGGCCACCATCCGCAGTCGCACGCAACACTTCGAAGTGCATTTACTTTCGGCTGCCGATCTCGAAGGTCTTGTCGACTACGTCGTTGCCGATGCTGGTCTTGAACTTTCACCTGAGGGCCGCACCTATGTCTTGCGCGTTGGCGCTGGCTCCGCACGCGACACACTTTCGGCACTCGATCGCGTTGTCGCCGCCGGCGGAATCCCCGATTCCGAAGATGCCGTCGACGAACTTGTCGAAGCATTGTGCGAACGCGACACCGGTCGTGCGCTCATTGCCGTCGAAGGCGCGCTCTCTCGTGGTCGTAACCCACGCGTTCTTGGCGAAGCACTCATTGCCCGACTTCGCGATGTGTTTCTTGCATCGGTTGGAGCCGACCTTTCGCGTCTGACCGACACCGACCGCGCTCGCGCTACGGAACAGGGCCGTCGTCTCGGTGCTGCTGGCGCAACTCGCGCACTCGAATCACTCGGCGAAGCATTCGTCGGAATCCAAGACGCGCTTGATCCGCGTATTCCGCTTGAGGTCGCACTCGTGCGTCTCACTCGCGACGACGCCGACGTTTCACTTTCGTCATTGGCCGATCGCATCTCTCG
>JBIIVE010000028.1:0-23697 GCA_044339605.1 Acidimicrobiales bacterium | reverse complement strand
GACCGGCAACAGACGAGACCCTGACGTAGCCGATCAGACACTCATGTGTTCAGGACGACTTCGGTGGGGTCTGGGGGTCATCCCCCATTTCTAATGAAAAACGGTACACATTCGTGTTGCGCTCAACGAAGCCGATGCGTTGGTAGAGGCGGTTCGCTGCTTCTCGGCTCGGCCGTGATGTGAGGTCAACCGTCTTTGCACCAAGTTCACGCGCAAGATCCAGCGCCGCACGATTCAACAATTCACCCACACCGTGACCGCGCGCTTCTTCGTCAACAACCACATCTTCGATCCAGGCTCGCACGCCGGTCGGGATGCGGAACCACGCCAACGTGAGGCTTCCGAGGATCCGATCGTCAGCCTCACGGTCGACTGCAATCAACAACACGCTGGCTTCTGACTCACAGATCGCCGCCAGCTCGGTCTCAGTCGGAGCCGGATTTGATGAAGACAATTGGGGAATCAGGCGCTCAAATGCAGCCACCAATTCCGGGGTGACTTCTACGGCCTCAATGATCTGCACGTTCGCCATCGGTCCAGCGTAGACACCGGTACCCTTCTGCGAATGCCGGAGACCTCAGGCCACTCGCTTCCCCACCTTCGCTGGACGCAGCCCGCCGATGTCACGGGTCCTGTTCTCCTCGTTGCCTTCGGCGGCTGGAACGATGCGGGCGACTCGGCAACCACGGCAATTGAGTACCTGGCCGAACAATGGGGGGCGACCACGTTCGCCGACATTGACCCCGAGGTCTTCTACGACTTCACCGTCACTCGTCCCGAGGTTCGTGTCGATTTCGATGGGATTCGCCGCATCGATTGGCCGAAGAACGAATTCCGATCAGCCCACGCGACTCCTCACAATGTCGATGTCATTTTGCTCTCAGGCACCGAACCTCAGTTGAAGTGGCGCACGTTCTGCGAGCACGTCATCGGCGTTGCTGTTGCCACGAACGCTCGCATGGTCGTCACGTTTGGTGCATTACTCGCTGAAGTGCCGCACTCACGACCAGTCTCAGTCTTCGGCGCAACCTACGACGAGGCGAGCACCGAAGCGCTTGATCTCCTCCCATCGCGTTACGAAGGACCAACCGGCATCACCGGCGTATTACACAACGCCTGTAGCGAAGCCGGTATTCGTTCTGCTGCATTGTGGGCAGCAGTTCCTACCTACGTGCCGTCCTCGCCATCGCCAAAGGCTGCGCTTGCGCTCATCGATCGCGCCGCCCGGCTGCTTGAAGTCACCATCGATACAACGGAACTGAAGTTCGCAACCGATGCCTATGAACACCAGGTGTCAATGCTTGTTGCCGAGGATGACGAAACCACCGAATATGTCGCGCATCTCGAACAACGCTACGACGAGGAACCAGATCGATTCACCGACAGCGAAAGTCTTGTCGACGAGGTCGAGCGTTTCCTTCGCGATCAGGACTAAGCGCTAGTCCTGATCGGTGAGATCAACAACGAGATGATCTCCTTGCCATACCGGCGTACGGGGATGATCGAAGTGAACATCGACGTTTGCGCCGCTAAATGCATGCGCAGCAAGCGGTCCCCAAAGATCTTGACCAACGGCCATGTCGGGCAACGCGTCGAGCGGGAAAAATCCGACGTCTCGAGTTTCAAGCGGATGCGCTTTGAGCGAACCACCGGTTGCTCGGCAATGGAACACAAGTGAGTAAAGCGGGACGCTGGTGAATCGTCGCTGCAAGCCGTCGTAGACCGCGAGCAACTGCACAACTTCGCAATCAATGCCCGTTTCTTCGCTGACTTCCTTTACGGCAACTTCAGCGGGTGAGTATCCGATGTCGGCCCAACCAGTTGGGTACAACCACACACCTGAATCAGAACGTTGCACAAGAAGAATTTCGTCCTTCTCGTTTTGAACGATCGCGCCAACAGCGACCTTCGGGGTTTGGTATCCCGGCACACCCACGCCCACCGACTTCATCCACTCGTGGACAAGATCATCAGGGTCGTAGGAACTTCCAGCAGCAACGCGCATGTCTGCGGCGACAGCAAGCACCTCTTCAAACCGTTCTTGTTCGTACAGGCTCTGCGTGAATCCCAAGCCCGTGCGGGCAATGCCAGCCAGCGCTTCACTCCAGCGAACAAGGTCCTGTGGGGTTACGGGATCAGCCATAGCCGCACGCTATCGGCCCTATTCAGTTGCTGGAAGCCCCTTCTAATGAATACAGCAACGAACGACGGATCTCGCCCAAGTAGTCGTGATCGGTGATCTTTCGACCCTCGGAATCACGCACGTAGAACGAGTCGACCGCGTCAGTGCCAATGGTCTGAATCTTCGCCGAGGTGATGTCGAGATCGAGCTCATGCAGCGCACGGGTGATCCGCCACAACACACCCACGCCGTCTGGGGCACGAACCTCGAGCACCGTTGCTTCGTGCGACAAACCATTGTCGACGATGACCTCGGGATGGGTGACGAGTCCGGGAAGGCGACGAGGGCGGCGATAGGTCTTTGAACGTTCTTCCAGACGAGCAGCAAGCGCAAGGCGACCGTCGAGCGCCTTTTCGAGATCACGAATCACTCGATCCCACGGAATCTCTGAATCGAAATTGCTCTGAACGCGGAACTGTTCCAGCGCCATCTGGTTCTCGGCCGAGTGGGCTGCCGCTTCAAGAACGGTGAGGCCATTGAGCGACAACACGCCCGCAACCCGAGAAAACAAGCCAGGACGGTCGGGGCTGATCACCACGATCTGATCGTCCACTGCTTCGATGATGCGACGACGTTGAGCGAGTAGGTCGCGCTGATGCGAGGTCGGAAAACCCGAATCCGTCGCGTCGGCGACGGAGCCACCCGAAAGCACGTGTCCAACTCGGTCGACGAGCACGCCGACAAGTTCCGCTTTCCACGAGCCCCATGCCGCTGTCCCAGTCGCGAGTGAATCTGCTTCGGTGAGCGCATCAAGAAGTCGCAGACATGTGAGGGTTCCGACCGACTCTGCGACAAACGAAATGGTTCCGTCATCAGAAAGATCACGTCGTGTCGCCGTGTCGGGCAACAACAGATGATGACGACACATCTGCTGAAGGATGAGTGTGTCACCTTCATCGAAACCCATTCGTGGAGCGATCTCGGCAATGAGCTCAACACCAACATCGGTATGGTCGCCTGGCCGGCCTTTGCCGATGTCGTGCAACAAGGTGCCGACGACCAAAAGGTCTGGGCGATCAACGCGATCAACCAACGCCGCGGAATTTGCCGCCGCTTCACAGAGGTGACGGTCAATTGTGAAGCGGTGGTAAGCGTTGCGTTGAGGGCGGCACCGGATGACAGACCATTCGGGAAAAATCGGTTCCCAGAGCCCGCGCTGATCAAGCGTCTCGACGACCTGAACCGCTGGGCGACCGGCGAGGAAGAGTTCAACGAACAGTCGACGAGCTTCCTCAGACCATGGAGTCGTTAATGGCTTTGATTCCGCCAAGCGATCAAGCGTGGTTCGCTCAATACGCGCATCGTTGTGCGCAGCGGTAACAGCAACGCGCAGGACAAGATACGGATCATTCGCGGGTTCGGCACCAGCCGCAAGAGCAACTGAACCGTCGCGAACAACTACTCCAACGAGCGCTTTTTCGTCGCGACGCAACTTGCGTCGGGTTGGACCGTCGAGAGATGAACGAACCCGGAACCAGAGTTCATCGCTCACCCACGCGATGGTTCGAGCTGCGGTGGAAAGCGCCCGCATGAACACGTCGGCGTCGTCGAAACCAAGTGCAGCAGAAACTGCATCTTGTTCTTCAAGAAGAAGAACATCTGAATGCCGCCCGGTTCGTCGTTGCAACTCAACCCGAGCCGATAACACCACCTCGTAGGCCTCGATGATCGTCTCATGGTCACCGGGAAGAAGAGACATCCCCGCACGCTCTGCCCAGGTGATCGCATGGACATCGCGCAAACCACCGCGACCATTTTTCAGATCTGGTTCGAGGAGGAACGCGACTTCTCCCGATTCTTCGTGCCGAGAACGGACACGCACGTCCATTTCGTCCAACCAGCGTTTTGACCGCTTCCGCCAAAGTTCGTCGCCTTTGACAGCGAGTTCCTCAGCCAATTTTGGATCGCCAGCAATGTGGCGTGCGGAGAGAATTGCAGTCGCGGTATCGAGATCATCCGATGCCAACGCAAGCGTCTCTTTCACCGTCCGAACCGCGTGACCCAGTTTTATGCCTTCATCCCAAATCGGATACCAGATCGATTCAGCGAGGGCACTTACCGAAGTCTTCGGCTCGTACAGCAAATACACATCGATATCGCTGCCCGGAGATAACTCGGACCGGCCGTACCCGCCAACCGCGACGAGTGCAGCCCCAGTCGCGGGACCACCGGCGTTCTCCCAAAGTTGCTGAAGCCAGAGGTCAACTTTTTCGGAAAGTAAACCGCAGAAGGCCGCACCTCGACGGCTGGTGTCCTGAAGTAACACCAGCCGATCGAGTTGCGGAGTCATAAGTGGATGAACAGGTGCGACGCGGAATCAGACCGCTTCGTCACCCAGCTCCCCAGTACGAATTCGGATGATTTTCTCGACCGGTGAAATCCAGACTTTGCCGTCGCCGATCTTTCCGGTTCGAGCTGCTTCAACGATCACGTCTGCTACCTGTTCAGCGATCTCGTCTGGAACAACCGTCTCGATCTTGACCTTCGGCAACAAATCGACGACGTACTCCGCGCCGCGGTAAATCTCTGTTTTTCCACCCTGTCGGCCAAATCCCTTGACCTCGTCGACAGTCATGCCGTGAAGGCCAGCGGCCTTCAGCGCATCTTTCACATCGTCGACTTTGTGGGGCTTGATGATTGCAGTCACAAGCTTCATATCAGGCACCGTAGCCCTTTCGTTCGTGAGTTCCGCAGATGACGGAACGAATCGTTCACTTGTCGTTCAGTTGAAGAATTAAAGGCGGTCCATGCTTCCGGTGCTACCGAAGCTGTAGGCCGTTTCCGCATGTTGGCTGTAATCGAGGCCCTCATTCTCCTCGTCTTCACTCACGCGCATACCGATCGTCTTATCGATCGCCTTGGCGATGATGAACGACACCACGAATGAGAAGACCATGGTGACGGCCGATGCCACGAACTGGAACCACAGCAACTTGGCATCACCACCTGTGAAGAGTCCCTCGTTTTCAACAAGGGGATTGATTGCCGCGTCAGCAAAGAATCCAAGCAGTAGTGCACCGACCAAACCGCCGACCAGGTGCACGCCGATGACGTCGAGACTGTCGTCGTAACCGAACTTGAATTTCAGTTGAATGGCGAGCAGACAGAGCACGCCGGCGAGGAAGCCGATGATGATCGGGGCCATTCCGCCAACAAACCCTGCGCATGGCGTGATGGCCACTAGTCCAGCCACGGCACCAGAGGCAGCACCGAGTGTGGTCGCTTTACCGTCCTTGATGCGCTCGAACAGCAACCATCCGAGCATTCCCGCAGATGCTGCGAGGAAGGTGTTCATGAGTGCAGTTGCAGCAATGCCATTCGCTCCGAGTGCGGAACCTGCGTTGAAGCCGAACCAGCCGAACCACAGAATGCCCGTTCCCAAAAGGGTGAAGGGAAGGTTGTGAGGATGCATTCCCTCACGCGGCCATCCCTTGCGCTTGCCGAGAACGATGATCACCGCGAGCGCTGCCGCGCCGGCGTTGATGTGCACAACCGCACCACCGGCGAAGTCGAGGGCTCCGAGCTTGGCCAACCAGCCGCCACCGAAGACCCAGTGAGCGACGGGCGCGTAGACCAGGACAAGCCACAAGGCGATGAAGATGCCATAGGCCTTGAACTTGAATCGGTCAGCAGTCGCTCCGGTGATGAGCGCCGGAGTGATGACAGCGAACGTCATCTGGTAAGCGCAGAACAACACGAATGGGATGGAGAGAGCAAACGCCTCATCCCCGGTTGTTGCAGTGATGTTGCGCATCCATGCGAAGTCGAGGTTGCCGATAAAGCCACCGTCACCGAAATTGCCGAAGGCCAGTGAGAAAGCGATGGTCACCCAGATGATGGCCATGAGGCCCATCGCAAAGAAGTTCTGCATGAGCATGCCCAGAACATTCTTGGCCCGAACCATGCCCCCATAAAAGAACGCCAAACCTGGCGTCATGAATAACACTAAGCCGGTCGCAATCAGCATCCACGCTGTGTCACCGGTATTGATCTCTGTAGCAATCACCGCTGTTCCCTTCGCTGCTCGTTCACGCCAGATCGGCGTAAGGTCTGCGAAAGGATGCCTACAGGTTGTTTCGAATCGATTCCCTAATTGTTTCGAGTTTGTGAATCGTGACTTCTCGGGAACTGACGCAGTTATTGCTGGCCAGCGGCCCGACGTCGAGCCAAGAACACATGGGCTTTCGCTGCACCCCACACCAGGCCGGTTTCCTGAAGGGATGGATCAAGATCCCCGAACGAACCTGGAATCAGGTCATAGATGTCGTCAGGGAACATCGCTACTGCCGATTCATCTCGGCGCACCGGGGGAACCCCCACTTCGCGTAAGACCTCGGTCGGGAATCGCACGGCCCCACGAACAAGTTCAAGCGGACCCACTCGTTGGTCGTCGATATCCATGGAAAGGAGCGTGCGAACCTTCGGTCCGATCTCCGCTGCTGCCATTCGTCCAGCCTCTGCGGCTTGCTGGCGCAGCTTTCCCGTTACGAGCTGTCCTTGCCGATCACAGACCGACGCCACCGATCGCTCAACCCATGGACCAACCGCCGCAGCAATCCCATCGGCGAGCGCTGTCGCATAACCGGCGAGTGCTTCCATGTCAGCGGCCGATGGACCAGACGGAGCCTCGCTCATGATTCAAGCGCGGCGTTGAGATTGCCCGATCGCAAACCTTCAAGGTCGAGCGTGATGTAGCGATAACCGCATGCAGTGACAGCTTCCACAACTTCGGCGCGACGTTGGACGAGCGCGTCGATTGCTGAAAGCGGAACCTCGATACGAGCAGTGTCGTCGTAATGGCGAACACGCAGTTCTCGGAAACCAAGCTCATGCAACGCTGCTTCTGCGCGCTCAACTCGAGACAACACCGAAACCGTTACCGCAGTTCCATAAGGAACTCGAGATGACAAGCATGCAGCTGCCGGCTTGTCCCAGGTTCGAAGACCGAGCCGATGCGATGCATCGCGAACCATCTGTTTGGTAAATCCAGAGTCGACCAGCGGGAACTGTGCGCCGCGCTCAGAAGCTGCGCGCTGACCTGGGCGATGGTCATCAAGGTCATCAAGGTTCACACCGAGAACTGCGACCGCCCCCTGATCGGCAGCAATCGGCTCAACCACGTCCATAAGTGCTGTTTTGCAATGGAAACAACGGTCGAAATCATTGCGCTGATAATCGACGCTCTCAAGTTCTGTGGTTTCCAACTCAATCCAAGTGAGTCCCCACTCCGCAGCAAGCGCACGACAATCGTCGTACTCACTTGTTGCAAGCGATGGAGATACTGCCGTCAACACCGTGCATCGATCGCGACCAAGCGTTTGGTTTGCCACGTAGGCAAGAAACGCTGAATCAGCACCGCCGCTAAATGCAACGACAACTGATTCGAGTTCGCGAAGTTCGTCACGCAATCGCTCAAGCGCAACTTCAAGTTTATCGCTTCGATCGATTGCAGTCATCGAAGAATCAGTCAATGCCGAGCTGCGAAAGAACTTCTTCGACTGGTGCAACCATTCCTGTGTAGAACGGACCGAATTCCGCGTACAACGCAGACGCTGTGTCGAAACGCATTGTGTAAACGACCTCTTTGAGATCATCTGGCGCGGTTGCGAACAACGTGACGCCCCACTCGTAATCATCGAGACCAGTTGAACCAGTCACAACCTGAATCACTCGGCCAGCAAAGTTTCGGCCCGACGCGCCGTGCTCGTACATGAGCTCTTTGCGATCGTCGTAGGGAAGCGTGAACCAGTTGTGCGCATCGCCACGTTGTTTCGACATTGGATAGAAACACCATGCCGGCTTGTCCTCAGGGGGAAGCACCGGTGTGAGTCGCGCTGAACGTTGCGGCTCAGGAACGCCCTGGGCGTATTCCGAAAGCTCGGTGAGCGAAACGTACGAATCAACAATCTCGAGGCCGGCGTTCTGCAGTGCAGCCTGAAGTCGACGGATACGCCACATGTCGTAGCCAAGAGCCATAAAGGCAAGGTCGGCCTTATGGCCGAGAATTCCGATGGTGACGACCTGGTCGCCCTCGGCTTGGGCTTTCTGCACCGCAGTCGTGATGGCTTCAGCGTCGGCTAACGGCGTCACCTTGCAGAAGAGGTGGATGACGGCCATGCCGATCTTGGGGGAAACAGTCTCAGTCACGGGGGCGAGTCTACGGCCTGTCCGCAGACCTCGGTCAGGGCGTCAGTGCGCTACGGGCACGGAGGTGTCAGCAGGGGAAATCGTGACGACAGCGTTGTAATCAGGCACCCTCGATGCTGCTTCTCGATGCTCGGGGCCAGAGGGAATGAGCACATTGCCCTCGGGCCAGAACACCTGCAGGGATCTCTGAGCGAGGCGGGTCACATGGAGGTGGCCCGTGAACTCGCCAGTCTCGGACCGGAGTGTCACGAGGTCGCCAGCGAGAAATCCACGCGCCGCAGCATCGGCGGCATCAATGAAGATTGCGTCTCGGCTCGTGCCGGTGAAGGGGTCGCGCTCGCCCTGAACCATCGTGTTGAACTGCTTGCCGCGACGAGTGGCCACGGTGAACATCCCTTCAGGGATCTCAAGCACCGGACGCTCGAGAACGCTGAAACGGCCACGTCCATCGATCGTGGGGAACACGCCGTCTTCGCAAAGATGCGGGCCACCCCATTGGATTTGATCGCCTGTCTTCTCCAACGTTTCGATTCCGGCATAACTCGGAACCACGCGAGCAATTTCTTCTCGCAGCTGTTGGTTGTCGCTCCAGGTAAACGCGTCGGTGAGTTCCGGGTTCACACGCGCCGCAATCTCGGCAAACAATCGCCACTCGCTTCGCGCCTCGCCGACTACACGCGGGATTTCCGGCGAATACACAACACGACGTTCGGTTGTGGTCTCAGTGCCGCCACCTTCTTGTTCGTATCGCGTGTTCACCGGCAACACGATGACGTCATCGCCAGGGACCAGCATCTGCGAACTCAGGACAATGTCCTGATGCACGCGCAACGGAACGTGTTCGAGAGATCGTTCAACCGCACGCGGATTGGGAAGGGCGTCGAGGAAGTTCCCACCCGACATCCACAAGATGTCGAGGTCGCCAGCAAGCGCGGCCTCTGGCATTTCTGCTGCGGTAAGACCGGCGCGCGCCGGAACGTCGAATCCCCATTGCTTCGCGATTGCCGCTGCATTTACGTCGTTCGGTTCGAGACCACCCGGAAGTGCCGTGGCGTACGCGCCCATTTCGGCGCCGCCTTGAACGCCGCTATGACCACGAATTGGCATGAGGCCTGCGCCGTCGCGTCCAACGTTGCCACGAGCAAGCGCAAGGTTCACGATGCCGCGAACTCCGGCGCCGGCATGTTTGTGCTGCGTGATGCCCATCGACCAAAGGAGGATTGCCGAGCTCGCGTTCGCGTATTCGTCCACGAATGCATCGAGTTGCGCCATGGTGAGGCCAGCATCCTCGAGCAGTTCCTCATACGTCAGCTCTGCCAGATGGGCGACAACGTTGTCCCAATGATCGGTGTGCTCTGCGATGAATGCGTGATCGACCGCATCGCGCTCAATCAATCGCTTGAGTGCAGCGTCAGCAAAGGCGACGTCACCGCCCGGACGAACCGGCACATGCAGATCGCACATCTTTGTGCCAAACAGTGCTGATTCAGTTGTTGATGGCACCCAATAGTGCTCAAGACCGGGTTCGAGGAACGGATTAATGACAACGACACGAGTACCTGACATTCGCGCCTTGTACAGGTATTTCATAAACACCGGCTGGTTGTTTGCCGGATTCGCTCCCCAAATAACCAGCAAATCGGTCTTCATGACATCGGAAAGCGAACACGTGGTTGCTGCAACACCAATCGTTGCCTTGAGCGCAGTCGTCGAAGGTGCATGACAAATGCGAGCTGCGGAATCGACATTGGCAATTCCCATCGAACGTGCTGCTTTGCCCGCCGCGTAATAAGTCTCGTTGGTGATTCCCCGACTCGTCAGGAACATGCCAACGCGATCAGGGTCGGTCGTGCGCAGTCGGTCGGTGATTGCGCCAAGTGCTTCTTCCCATGAGATTCGTGTGAATCCGCGCTCGCCGCGTCGACGGCGCATGGGATGAGCGAGGCGGCCGAGATCGCGAAGTTCCTTGCCCGACTTCAATCGCAATGTCGCAACATCGCTGAACACCGACTCTTTGATGGGGTCGGCACAATTCATTTCGAGAAGTCGCAAACGCGTCAGACAAAGATGGATGTCGTCCATCGTCCAGTCGTGCAGACCGGCAACGCCAAGCGCACAGCCATCGCATACGCCCTGCGTGAGCACCTTCCAGGCGTAACGACCGTGGCGCTTGTTGGCCCATGCAATTTTCGCCATATCGAAATGGTGAAACGGCTTGTCGAGACCAATGCCGTTTGGACGCAGGCTTACCCAAAACTTTGGATTGATACGGCGCATTAGTCAGTCACTCCTGGTCCGCAATACACATTGCATCCACCATCACGCACGAAACCAGCAACAGTCATTCCCGCAACACGCGCCGTTTCGACCGCAAGCGCAGATGGAGCCGAAACCGCCACCATCGCCTCAAAACCGGCAGCCCAAGCTTTCTGCACGATTTCGAATGACGCGCGGCCGCTCACAAAGAGCGCAAGATCGCGGGCCGGAAGTTTTGATTCCAACAACAGATTTCCAATGACTTTGTCGACCGCATTGTGGCGGCCAATGTCTTCTCGAAGAATCAGAACGTTTCCATCGCGGTCGAACGCGGCGGCCGCATGCACTCCACCAGTTCGAGCAAAGAGTTCCTGATCGTTCCGAACGCGATCAATAACGCGCAGCAAGAGTGGCGTTGGCCACGGCTCATACGCAGGCAACGGCGAGAGTCGTGCGGTGAGTTCATCAATCTGTGTCGAACCACAGATCCCGCACGATGACGAAGTTGTCGTCAGGCGGGAAGTCGGCACGGGTGCTTTGCCACCGGTATCGATACTTACAACATTGAATTCCGTTTCGACTGCGCTACCCGTTCCGCAGTAGCGACAGGTTTCGATTGCAGCGCCGTTCAAGAGCCCGTCGGTAAAGCACAGCCCCGCGGCCAACTCGAAGTCGTGACCAGGCGTGCGCATCGTCGTGGCGACCACTGTTCCGTCGAGTCGAATCTCGAGCGGCTCTTCGACAATCAATTCTTCGGGACGCCGACCCTCGTCGATACTTCCGCCGTCGCTGAAGCGCCGGGCAAGAACGCTCTCTGATCGGCGACGAGTCATAGGTGACACGGTACCCCCACGCGAAACGAGCGCCCCGAAGGGCGCCCGTTTTCAAACTGTGAACCGTCAGACAATCAGAAGTCGCCCATGTCCGGCATGCCGCCGCCAGCGCCCTCGGGCTTGTCGGCGATGACAGCTTCGGTCGTGAGGAACAGCGCTGCGATCGAAGCTGCGTTCTGCAGTGCCGAGCGAGTCACCTTGGCTGCATCGATGATGCCGGCCTTCACGAGGTCCTCGTAGTCGCCAGTTGCGGCGTTGAGACCCTCGGAAGCGCCCTTCATCGAAAGAACCTTGGCTACAACAACGCCGCCTTCAAGGCCCGCATTGGTTGCGATCTGCTTGATGGGTTCTTCGAGCGCGTGGGCAACGATGCGGGCACCGGTTGCTTCGTCGGGGTCGAGGGTCTTGGCGAGCTCAAGCACCTTGGACTGAATACGAAGCAGCGTGACGCCGCCACCGGCAACGACGCCTTCTTCGATAGCGGCTTTGGTGGTGCTGACTGCGTCTTCGATGCGGTGCTTCTTTTCCTTGAGTTCAACCTCGGTGGCTGCGCCAACCTTGAGAACGGCAACGCCGCCCGAAAGCTTGGCCAGACGTTCCTGCAACTTCTCGCGGTCGTAGTCGGAATCGGTGCGATCGATTTCGGCCTTGATCTGCGCAATGCGTGCGTTGATGTCGGCCTCGTCGCCGGCACCTTCGATGACGGTGGTTTCATCCTTTGAGATGACGATCTTGCGAGCTTCACCAAGAAGATCGATTGTGGCGTTCTCAACCTTGAGGCCGATGTCTTCAGTAATGACCTGACCACCGGTGAGAATTGCGATGTCCTGCATCATTGCCTTGCGGCGATCGCCAAAGCCAGGAGCCTTCACGGCAACCGAGTTGAAGGTGCCACGGATCTTGTTCACAACGAGGGTTGCAAGTGCTTCGCCTTCGATGTCTTCAGCAATGATCACAAGCGGACGCGAACTCTGCATGACCTTTTCAAGAACTGGCACAAGGTCACGAACAGCAGTGATCTTTGAACCCACGAAAAGGATGTAGGGGTTCTCAAGCACAGCTTCCATGCGATCAGTGTCGGTCACGAAGTAGGGCGAGATGTAGCCCTTATCGAAACGCATGCCTTCGACAAGATCCATTTCCATACCGAAAGTGTTGGACTCTTCGACGGTAATAACGCCGTCCTTGCCAACCTTGTCGATGGCTTCAGCGATCATCGAACCAATTTCTGGATCGGCGGCGGAGATACCAGCAACCTGTGCGATCTGGCTTTTGTCGTCAACCTCAACAGCGACGGCATGGATGCCCTCGACTGCTGCGGCAACGGCAGCTTCGATGCCCCGCTTCAGAGACATCGGGTTGGCGCCTGCAGCAACGTTGCGCAGACCAGCGCCGACCATCGACCACGCAAGAACAGTGGCGGTGGTTGTGCCGTCACCGGCAACGCTGTCGGTCCTCTTAGCGACCTCTTTGACCAGTTCGGCGCCGATGCGCTCGAAGGGATCTTCGAGTTCGATTTCCTTGGCGATCGACACACCGTCATTGGTGATGGTGGGAGCGCCCCACTTCTTGTCGAGCACCACGTTGCGACCCTTCGGGCCGAGGGTGACGCGCACCGCGTCGGCGAGCTGGTTCATGCCGCGTTCAAGACCACGTCGTGCGGTCTCGTCGAATTCGATGATCTTGGCCATCGTTGATTCCTCTCCGGTTGCTGAATCGGCCCAATTGGAGTGAGCCAAGGGGGTTCTCTGCCGGACTGCCCGCGCGCTGGCGTTAGCACTCTCGGTTAGAGACTGCTAACAGGAAACCACCGTCAGGCCCGAATCGCAACCTGAGAGGAAAGAATCCCGGCCAGGGCCGGGAAATGGCTCGGGGACTCAGGCCCCGCCGGCTACAGCCTGCATGATCGAAACCGTGACGCCATCGGGCACGACAGTGTCGAGGCCTTCCATAAAGCGGACATCGTCGTCGTCGACAAACAGGTTCACGTAGCGCACCAGGCTGCCATCGTCAGAAAGGAGCTTCTCGGAAAAGCCCGGATAGGCAGCATCGAGGCTGGCCAGGACCTGCGCAACCGTGGCGCCCTCGACCGACACGGTCGACTCTCCAGATGTCAGTGGACGGAAGACGGGGGGAACTCGGACGGTAACGCTCATGACAGAAACCTCGGACGTCGGTATCGAACGGGGCCAATCCTAGCGACCGGTCGCCATGTGGCACCTATTGGCCACAGTTCTGGCTCGGCCTTGCCCCCGAGGCCCGTCTCGCCAACGATGGAGAGGTGACCTCCACCCGCACCCACGTCGCCAGCGCGTTCGACCTCGATGAACTCGTCGGAGTCAAAGGCGCCACCACGGTGTCGGTGTGTATCCCGGCCCGGAACGAAGAGGCCACGGTTGGGCAGATCGTCGAACGTATCCGCACGAAGTTGATCGAGACTCTCCCGCTCGTCGACGAAATCATCGTGGTCGATGATCACTCGACAGATCGCACAGCCGAGGAAGCACGTTCTGCCGGCGCGAAGGTGGTTGATGCATCGAAGGTGTTAGTTGAGTTCGGGCGCGGTCACGGCAAAGGCGAAGCGTTGTGGAAGTCGCTCTACGCATCGAGCGGCGACATTGTCGTGTGGTGTGATGCCGACGTTCGCGACTTCAGTACGCGTTTCATTTCCGGAATGCTTGGCCCGCTCCTCACCGATTCGTCAGTCGGATTTGTGAAGGGCTTCTACGAACGACCAGACGATGGCCACGTTCGCGGAGGCGGACGAGTCACCGAACTTGTTGCCCGCCCACTTCTCACCATGTGCTTTCCTGAACTTGGCGAAATCGTGCAGCCACTTTCGGGTGAATACGGTGGTCGCCGCGCAGTGCTTGAGCAATTGCCCTTCGTCGAGGGATACGGAGTCGACATTGCGATGCTCATCGACATCATGAACCGATTTAGCGCCGCAACCATTGCGCAGGTTGATCTTGGCGAACGTATCCATCGCAACCGGCCATTGCACGAACTTTCGCCAATGGCTGCGCAGGTCATGCAAGCTGCGATGCGTCGCATTCAGCCTGGACTGGTTCCAGATTCCTTCACGCTGAGCCCACCTGATCTCGATGCGCACGAAATTTCCTACGCCGAACGCCCAGCACTTGCGACGCTTGAGTCCTACCGCCAACTGCACTCGCGGCTCGCAGACTGATTCCAGCCCTCACTGCAACAGGATTTGGCGTACGTTTCGCGAATGGATTTCGGAATCATCTTCGCAAACACCGGCGCCTACACAACTCCTGAAGGCGCAATCACAATGGGTCAGTGCGCGGAAGCCAACGGCTTCGAAAGCGTCTGGACGGTTGAACACCCCGCCATTCCAAAGGGATACGAAAGCGAGTACCCCTACTCGCGTGACGGCAAGATGCCTGGCGACGAAACCGCGCCCGTGCCCGATCCGCTTGTTTGGCTCACATGGGTCGGCGCACATACAACGACCCTGAAGTTGGCAACTGGTGTCATGATCCTGCCGCTACGCAATCCCGTTGTGTTTGCGAAGGAATGTGCGACGCTCGACATGCTCACCGGCGGACGTTTCATCCTTGGTGTTGGTGTCGGCTGGTTGCATGAGGAATTCGACGCGATTGGCGTGGACTGGGACGACCGCGGCGCACATACCGACGATTCCATTCACGCACTGCGCGCACTATGGAACAACGAGGTCGCGAACTACCAAGGAACCCACAGTTCGTTCAGCGATATCTATTCATTTCCGAAACCGGCGAACGGAACAATCCCGGTTGTTGTCGGAGGACATTCAAAGCCTGCAGCCCGAAGAGCAGGAAAATTCGGCGATGGCTTCTTCCCCGCCGATCCGCGCAAGCTGCCCGAACTTCTTCCTGTCATGCGCGCTGCGGCAGAAGAGGCCGGGCGCGATCCCAACACCATCGAAATCACGAGTGGCGGGGCACCCACCGTCGAAATCATCAAGATGCTCGCTGACCTTGGCGTCACCCGCATGTTGGTTCCGCCGCTGGCAATGCACCCAGCGAAACTGCCAGAGGCAATGGGCAAATTCGCCGACGATGTGATTTCGAAGTTCTAACTGATTCGTTCTCAGTGCTCGACCTCAGTGCTCGACAAACTCGAGCACAACCTCGATCGCGCAATCGATCGGATCTTCCATCGAACGATCAACGCCGAATCTCTCGGTTAGCGATACCACCGAGAAGCCTTGCGGGAACGCCGGCAACGGTTCAATCACTTCGCCAACGATCGCCACACACGGAACATCGAGTTCTGCGCACAGCGCGGCGACACCGCCAATGACCTTTCCGTCGAACGACTCGTCATCAAGGAATCCTTCGCCGGTGATGACGAGGTCAGCGCCTTCAATCAATTCATCGAGTCCGACTTCATCTGCAACAAACTCAAACCCGCTAACGAGCTTGGCGCCAACGGTGAGCAATCCACCAGCGAGTCCACCCGCTGCACCCGCACCTTCAACTTCGGTGACGTCGATACCAGTTTCCATCTTGAAGACCTGAGCTAGACGCTCAAGCCGACGGCGGAGCAGAGCGACCTGCGAAGGCGACGCTCCTTTTTGCGGAGCAAAGACCTCTGCAGCATCGACAAACGTTGTTCGCACATCACACGCGACAGAAAGATCGATTCCACGAAACTTTTGTGTTGGATGCATGGCCTTCAACGCGCCGAGTCCGCCATCGGTCGTCGCCGAACCACCGACTCCAACAACGATGCGACGCGCTCCCGCTTCGACAGCGCTCATGAGTAATTCGCCAACCCCGCGTGTCGTCGCTTCAATCGCATCGTTCTCTTCGGCACCGCCGGCAAGAACCAGACCCGAAGCGGCGGCCATTTCAATGACTGCTGTTCCCTTTGCCAGTCGCCAACCTGCGTCGACCGGATCGCCAAGAGGTCCGGTCACCGTCGTTCTGCGATTGGCACCGCCAAGAACTTCAAGGAATCCTTCGCCCCCATCGGCCATCGGACAGATCTCGACCTCGTGTCCGGCCCCGGCCAGCGCAGCCCCGATCGCAGACGCGAGAGCAGACGCAGTTGCTGTTCCTTTGAACTTGTCTGGAGCTACGACCACCCGCATCTCTCAAGTGAAGCAGGGATCGCGAACCGGCGAATCCTCAGTTGCGCTAACTACTGGAGCCGAGATCGGTACCAGCCATAACGAGAACCGTTGCGCCGGCAAGTTCCACAGGAGGTGGATTCGGCATTGCCAGCACCTGTTCGGGAGCGAGGCCGAGCGCAGTTGCCACCGCTTGTCCGTCGCCTTCAGAACCGGCGGCGTAATAGACCGTGGTCTTTTCCTGCGGGTTCGGCGTATCGCCGACGGAGACCTGCGTGTATCCAGCAGCTTGCAATCGGTCACGGTTCTTGGTCGCGAGACCTGGAACCGTCGTGGTGTTCACGACCTTGACCTTCACTGACGCCGGAGCGTTCGCTACCAACGTTGTCGTGGTCGACACAACCACCGTGGTGTTCGATGAACTCTGGCCTGCGGGCGAAACCTCGGACTGGACCGACCCATATCCCTTTGTGAGCAGGATCAGACCGACAACAACCGCAACGACGACGATGATGACACCAGTCCGTGTGCCGTGATCATTTTGCTGATCGTCGGTGGCGGGAGTGTCCGTGGTCATTTTCAGGAGCCAGGCGGTTCGCTGGCCTGCTGGTGTGCGGTCTCTTGACGGGCCCGGCGGCGGCGATCACGCAGGCGACGAAGTCGACGAACGCCGAGTGGGTCGTAGTCGTAGGCCTCGGGGCTTTCGAGCAATTGGCCGAGGATCTCGTAGTAGCGACTGGCCGACAACTCAAAGCGCTCTTGAATGAGAGTTTCTTTGGGTCCGGTTTCGTGCCACCAACTGCGCTCGAAATCGAGGATTGCCCTGTCGCGTTCTGTGAGTTCCATCGGGGCCGATGTTCGTCTGCGAATCGCTCCAACGCAAGCACCCTCACCACAATTCTCAGTTGACAAACGCAGCACGCGTCTGACCGGCCATTTCACCCAAGCGATAGGGTCGCTCTGGGTAGTAAAGGGGGAGTCATGGGACCACTCAAAGGCGTCACAATCATCGAACTCGCGGGGCTTGGGGCGTTGCCGTACGGCACCCTCAAACTCGCCGACATGGGCGCAGACATCATCCGCGTCCATCCACTGCACGAAGTTCCACCGGGTGACAAGCCGACTGAGCGCCAGAGCGAGTTCGATCGGGGCCGCCGCTCAATCGCTATTGATCTCAAATCCCCCGAAGGCGTCGAACTTCTCAAGACTCTCGTCGAGAAGGCCGATGTGTTTTGTGAAGCGTTTCGCCCCGGCGTCTGCGAACGACTCGGCATCGGTCCCGACGAACTTCTGGCTCGCAACCCGAAGCTTGTCTATGGCCGCCTTACCGGTTGGGGCCAAGAAGGTCCGCTCTCGCACACCGCTGGGCATTCACTGAATTACGAGGCCATGACTGGGGCCATCGGTTCGATCGGCTCGGAAGGCATGCCCCCCGTTCCGATGTTGCAGGTGTTCGGCGACTTTGCCGGCGGCGGTCTGCATCTCGCGTTTGGTGTGGTCTGCGCGCTCTTTGAAGCGCAGCAGTCGGGCAAAGGTCAAGTCATCGATGCCGCAATGGTCGACGGCGTGATGTCGATCTTCCAGGTCTTCTACGGGATGACGCGCACCGGCTTTCACACAGGTCCTGTCGGCACCAACCTTTTCGACGGCGGTGCCCCGTTCTACAACGTCTACGAAACTGCCGACGGAAAGCACGTCACTGTCGCGCCAATCGAAGCAAAGTTCTACGCGCAACTTTTGGACAAACTCGGGATTGATCCCGCATCACTCCCCGACCAAAACGACATGAATGGTTGGCCAGAAATTCGTGCTCGGTTTTCCGAGGTCTTCCTCACAAAGACTCGCGACGAATGGTCGGCACTCCTTGAAGGCACCGACGTCTGTTACGCGCCGGTGCTCTCATTCGCAGAAGCAGAACAACACCCCCACAACGTTGCCCGCGGCAACTTCGTGCCGGTTGAAGGTTCAGTGCCACAGTTACTGCCTGCACCGCGACTTAGCCGTACACCTGGTGGTTTGCGTCCGACCTACGCGTACCCGGGTTGCGATACCGAATCGGTTCTCGCTGAATTCGGTCTAACTGCAGACGACATCACCAATCTTGAATCAAGCGGTGTCATTCGTTGGTGACCCTCGTCAACGTGAACCAATTGGAATTCGTTGAAACGTAAGAGTGCCTGATTCGGAGAACGTGATCGTCGATGGTGACGGGCACACGGCTTTATACCGATCCGTCGCAGGTGAATTCGGAGGACAACTCACGATAAGCGGAAATCCACTAAATGCTCGCGGTTGCCGAATCTCTCGATCACCAAGTTGAACCGTGAAAATATCGAGTGGTTTGTAGAGCAGGTTGAATCCGTTCGATAAAAGTTCCGAAATCGATGAGTCGTGTTCATAAATCGCGACCAGAAAGGAATCGATATCTGAATTTGGGATCGTCACTTTCTGGTTTGCTTCAATTGGCTCAGATGACACAACCTCAGATGTTCCGCACTGATCCCCGGTCGTCCCCTTTGCCCACTGCTCCCACCGACCGTCGCGTTTGATCGGAACCCAAGAACAGGTGAGTGCGAGTTGATACCTCGGCGATGTCCACAATGAAAGACGAAAGTCGAGGTTCCCGACCCACTCAGTGTCAATCAGAATCGTGTCATTCGGGTGACGCGAAGCCAGTGCCTTCGTATTCGCCTGATCTAGTTCAGGCGTGTAGAGCACGTAGGTTTGGAACACTGGCAACGGCCGCCAAGGTAAGCCATACGCCCAGATCAAGGTGGTTTCGAAGGGATCAATCTGAGCAGGCGAGGCTCGCAACCACCCGACCATTTCATCACTTAGCCCATATATCGCTTGCGCTTCGCTGCGAGCAGTATCGGCCTTTCGATCAAACACAACTTTCGATGCCAGAAGATTCCCGTTATCGATCCATGTCGAAGCTTGCTCTGGCCAATTGTAAAGCCCAGTGAACGTCCCCGCGGCCGGGCGCTCCCCCGTCAAGATCGCGAGTCCGAGCACGACAGGCACTAAGAGGAGCGCGAATCGCCGAATCGGCGCTCGTATCGGCGCTGACATCCAGATCCATGCCGGAATCACGAGAGAAAATGCTTCAAAAATCCGAATATTTCCTTCACGGATAAATCCGGTCTTTAGACCTGCGTAGAGCATCAGACCAATGAGAACTGACGAAACAACTGTGATTGTTCGAGTTGATTGCATCCACCGAAGTCGGTGCACCAGAAGCGCAATGGTTACGACAGAGAAACCCCCGAACAAAACCAACATGATTGGCTGACCAATACTCGCCGAAATGGCATCGGCGTATCCGCTCCCGATCGATATTGAACGCATTGCCCAATCAGGCATACCGCTAAATGACCGTTCCGATAGCAACCAAAGAAGAAGAAACCAGGCCACGAAGGAACCTACAAATACGGCAAAAGTCTTGAGTGATCGCCACCAAAGCGCTGACAACACCACGAGCCCCAATACTGCGAATAGACCCGCTGAAAATTTGACTTGGAGAAGAAGGGCTACGGCAAATGTAACCGGAAGAATCGTTCTCCATGATTCGGTAATCCCTTCCTGTGCACGGTTGACGATTACCAGGAAGCTTCCGAAAACTCCGGCCAGAAAAACATCAGCAAGGCCGACTTGGGCGAACACCGGGACAATGATGAGAAGCACAATCGCTAGCGATGCGCTCTGCGAAAACGACGCTCGCAAAAGTTTCCAGCACACAGTTACAAGGAGCGCGGAAACTCCAACTGCGAAAGCGATCGACATCCCCATGAGCGATCGATCAATCACCGAGTCAACCGACAACCATCCCCATGGTCCATAGGTGAAATTGAGCGACGATCCCCACTTCAGATCATTGACGCGAGCCAAGAGAAGGCCTGTCTTCCAACTCGGATCAAGGCCCGTCACTGGAAACGCAAAGGGTCTCGCTGCGATAAGCGCTACCGAACTACACAGGACCAGCCACCGCAAGACGCGGTGGTCAACGTCCGTCTCTGTCCGCAGCATCTGTCCGATGATATGACATCGGACCCGAAAAGCTCTAAAGAAGTTGGAGCCCGAGGAGGGAATCGAACCCTCGACATCCTGTTTACAAGACAGGTGCTCTGCCGACTGAGCTACCCGGGCGGAAACGGAGAGGCTAGGCGACGCGTACTCGCCGCTCCACACCGGTTCTCCACCGACACACTCCGAGGTTGAAAGCGGCAGAGATGAACAGAACCAACCGTTGATTAACCAGCAGCAAGTTCGGCAGTGATATCTGCCTCGAGCTCGTGCTTCAGCACCTTGCCGGTGGCGTTATAAGGGAGCGCATCGCGGAAGATCACATGTGTGGGCACCTTGTAGCGAGCAAGTTCCGCGCTCACCCATGTCTTTACCCCATCGGCATCGAGCGCTGAACCAGGCTTCAGAACGATGACCACCGCCACTTCCTGACCAAGCTGATGATGCGGAACGCCGACGACTGCGGCTTCAGCAACCTCAGGATGTTCTTCCAGACGATGTTCGATCTCAATCGGGTAAATATTCTCGCCACCGCGGATGATCATGTCCCGCATTCGGCTTTCGAGATAGAGCACGCCATCGGCGATACGGCCATAGTCGCCGGTGCGATACCAGCGACGTTCATCGAGCGCTTTTGCCGAAGCTTCTGGGTTGTCCCAATAGCCGAGGAACACCACAGCGCCGCGAATACAAATCTCGCCAACCTCGCCGTCGTCGACGACATTGTTGTCTTCATCACGGATCTCGAGTTCGCACATTGATTCGACGGTGCCCACCGATGATGGCCATTCATCCATTGCAACACCGCCTAAACGAGAACCCGAACCAAGGGTTTCGCTCATTCCGTAACCGACCCCTAAGCGTGCTTGCGGCAACTTCTTGGCCATCAAGCGAAGCAGTTCAGGTGAATACGTTGCGCCGCCACCGCCAACGACCGTGACACTTGACGTGTCGTACTTGTCGAAATCGGGATGTTCAAGCAAGCGCCAGAACTGTGTCGGCACTGCACTCCAACCACCGACGGAATGTTCCTGTGTGAGTTCAAGGTGTGTGGTTTCGCTCCACGAACCGACCGGAGGAAAGACCAACTTTGATCCCGTGTAGTGCCCAGTAATCAACGGCACGACACCGGAAACATGAAAGAGCGGACCAACCATGATGCTGGAAGGCTGTTTCGGCGCAGGTGCACCAGCGGCAGGTGCTGGTTGTGGTGCAAGCACAGCCCCAACCGCGCCTGCGAGCGTCGCAGCACTTGGGAAGTGGACGAAGTTGCGGTGCGAAAGGCATGCAGCTTTCGGTCGACCGGTTGTTCCACTCGTGAAGAGCAGAACCGCGGGATCGTCTTCGTCAATCGTTGCCGTTGGAAGCGAAGGATCATCGGCACGCGCAGGTCCGAGAAGATGATCAAGTTCCGAAAGATCATGGACTTCAACATCTTCAGGCAAGCCGGCTTCAAGGAGTCGCTTCATTCGCGGACCATCAGCAAAGACAAGGCGTGGTTTCGAAAGTTCAATGCCATGAAGGAGTTCGGCGGGTGTCCACCAACCATTGAGGCTGGAAACGATTGCTCCGCTTGCCAAGGTGGCCCACCAGCCAATGACGTACGACGCCACGTTCGCTGACGCAAAAGCAACACGATCGCCCTTCACAACGCCACGCTCTGCGAACCACGCCGCGACCCGTGCCGTCGAAGCCTGCACGTCATTGAACGTCAGGGTGATCTCAGGAAAGACCAGATTGGGAATGTCACCGTGGCGAGCAGTGAAGGCAGTGAGGACTTCACGAATGTTCCCGAGACGGTTCTTGAAGACTTTGCAGTCGACTCCGAGCACTGGCTCGGTCGCTATTTCGAACGGCGCTCCAGGCGCGAACAGGACGTCGGCTCCAGCCGGCGGTTCCCAGACCCATGTGGTTCCAGCCATTGCGTTCTCCCCCAGTACGTAAGACACGTGATGGTTGTCGGCTTCAGGGCGAAGCGCAACTACCGCCAACGACGGCCCTGAGCCTCTGCTCCCGGTAGCGTCCCGGCATGAGCATTTTGGGGAATCGGGTCGTTCGGAAAGAAGATCCCGCGCTGCTGACAACGGGTGGAAATTATGTCGACGACATCACAGTCGACGGTGCCCTTCATGTCGTTTACGTCCGATCGATGGTGGCCCATGGCGACATCACCTCGATCGACGTCACCGAGGCACGTACTGCGCCAGGCGTGGTTGACGTCGTGACGAACGCTGATCTCACGATTGGCGAGATCAAACCGTTCATGCTGCTAAATCAGTTGCTCACTCGCCCGGTCTTAGCCCGTGAACGTGTTCGCTATGTCGGCGAACCAATCGTTGCCGTTGTCGCCGAATCACGAGCGGCGGCCGTTGACGCAGCCGAGCTCGTCATCGTCGATATCGAACCACTTCCGGTGATCATTGATCCGCGTGACGCGCTCGCAGATGACGCCATTCATCTCTTTCCGCACGTTGCAACAAATATTGCGATGCAATCCGACCACAAGGGTGAGCCGATTTCATTTGCCGATTGCGATGTTGTTGTTACGCAAACCACAGTGAACCAACGTCTCGCCCCGGCACCGATCGAAAATCGAAGCGCCATCGCGTGGTGGGAAAATGGACGACTGGTTCTCGAACTTGGATGCCAAGGTACGCATCCGATTCGCAACACCGTTTCCGAAATTTACGATCTCGAACACGATCAGATGCGCGTGATTTGTCCTGACGTTGGCGGCGGTTTCGGAGCGAAAGCTCACGCGGCACCCGAAGCCGTTGTCCTTGGCGAACTTTCGCGTCGTACAGGACGACCCGTTCGATGGACCGAAACTCGTTCCGAGAACATGACCGGCATGGGTCACGGTCGCGGTCAGATCCAAACCGTCACTTTGGGGGGAACGAAAGACGGTGACCTTCTCGCCTACAAGATCGAGATCCTCCAAGACGCTGGCGGCTATCCCAACATGGGAGCAATCCTTCCCTATGCCACGCGCATCATGGCAACGGGTGTGTACGACATTCCCGCAGTCGAGGTGTCTTCAAAGTCCGTCGCCACCAACACCACCCCAACCGGCGCGTACCGCGGCGCTGGTCGACCCGAAGCAAGCGCCGCTCTTGAACGCGCTGTCGACCTCTTCGCCGATGAAGCTGGCCTCGACCCCGCCGAGGTTCGTCGCC
>JBIIVE010000024.1:0-24509 GCA_044339605.1 Acidimicrobiales bacterium | reverse complement strand
AGAGAGGCGTTTCAAGGTGATCATCATCTGCGTAGGGGATGTTGCGCTCAGAAACTGACCATAGAAACGCCAGATGGACTATGCCTTGCGTGAAGGCGAACCCAAAGGAAACCTCAGATTGCGAGGAGTAGTCAGCGAAGTGTGACCGGGCGGCTTTTGATGACCTCTTCAAAGAAGTCGTTGCCCTTGTCGTCGACCACGACGAACGACGGGAAGTCTTCTACTTCGATCTTCCAGACCGCTTCCATCCCGAGTTCGGGGTATTCGAGGACCTCAACCGATTTAATGCAGTCTTGAGCCAGGCGAGCAGCGGGCCCGCCGATAGAGCCGAGGTAGAAACCGCCATGGCGGTTACACGCATCAGTTACGGCCTTCGAACGATTGCCCTTCGCCAACATGACGAAGCTGCCGCCGTTCTCTTGGAAGAGGTCGACATAGGAATCCATCCGGCCAGCTGTGGTGGGACCAAATGAGCCAGAGGCATAACCCTCGGGCGTCTTCGCCGGTCCGGCGTAGTACACGCAGTGATCCTTCAGATACTGCGGTAGTCCCTCGCCAGCGTCAATGCGTTCCTTTATCTTCGCGTGGGCAATGTCGCGAGCTACGACCATGGGGCCACTGAGGCTCAGTCGAGTCTTGATCGGGAGTTTGGAGAGCGTCTCGCGAATCTCAGACATGGGACGATTCAAATCAATGGCAACAACATCACCACCAAGAATGGTGTCGGTTACCTCGGGTAGGAATTGAGCGGGATCATGCTCAAGTTGCTCAAGGAAGATCCCGTCTGCAGTGATCTTTCCGAGAGCCTGACGATCAGCAGCACACGAAACCGCGATGGCAACGGGACAAGATGCGCCGTGGCGGGGGAGTCGAACAACGCGAACGTCGTGGCAGAAGTATTTGCCGCCGAACTGTGCTCCGATGCCTGACTGTTGCGACACCTTCAAGAACTCGGCTTCGAGTTCGAGATCTCGGAAGCCTTGGCCGAACTCGTTTCCTTCGAACGGAAGGGCGTCGAGATATTTCGACGACGCCATCTTTGCGGTCTTGAGCGCGAATTCAGCTGAAGTTCCGCCGACAACGACGGCCAGGTGATACGGGGGACAGGCCGATGTGCCGAGCAGATCCATCTTTTCCGCAATGAACTGCAGCATCGAAGCGGGATTAAGGACGGCCTTTGTTTCTTGGAAGAGATAACTCTTGTTGGCGGAGCCGCCGCCTTTGGCCATAAAGAAAAACTTGTAGACATCGCCGTCGACTGCACTGATTTCGATTTCGGCGGGAAGGTTGGTGCCGGTGTTGACCTCGCGATACATGTCGAGAGGCGCCATTTGCGAGTAGCGAAGGTTGTCAGTTCTATATGTGTCGTAGACGCCGCGTGAGATGGCAACCTCGTCATTGCCGGAGGTGAGGACGAATTGGCCTCGCTTTGCCTTGATGATCGCGGTGCCGGTGTCCTGGCAACCGGGAAGAATTCCGCCAGCGGCGATGTTGGCGTTGCGAAGCAGGTCAAGGGCGACGAATCGGTCGTTCCCGGATGCTTCAGGATCATCGAGGATTTGCGCGAGCTGACGTAGGTGCGGAGTGCGTAGATAGTGAGCGATCTCAAACATGGCGGCCGACGTCAGTGTCGTGATTGCCTCAGGTGAAACGCGCAGAAACTGTCCCACCGATGTCTCGACTGTTTCGACTCCATCGGTTGTGAGTAGTCGGTAGTCGGTGGTGTCGGGTCCGAGGGGTAGAAGGTCTTGATGCACGAATTCAGCCATGTACGTACGGTACCCGCACCGGCAACCTTTGCTGAGACCCTCGGCTACGGTTTACTCAGCACTTACGGAGGCAACTGTGAACGCAATCGTTATCTACGAGAGTCTGACTGGGAATACGAAGAAGGCCGCTGGGCACATCGTCGATGAGCTCATCGCCAACGGTGTTTCTGCAGTCGCCTGTCCGACTACTGATGTCGACTACCAAGCGTTAGCAAACGCAGATCTCGTGATCGTGGGCAGTTGGACCGATGGTCTGTTCTTGTTTGGTCAGAAGCCAGCTAATGCAGGGCGTCTTTCGCAGATCCCATTCCTCGCCGGCAAGCAGGCTGCGGTCTTTTGCACCTACGCACTCGAAACTGGAAAGACGCTGGAAAAGCTTGAAGCGATCATTTCCGATCGTGGTGCCGAGGTCGTCGGCGGAATGGCAATTCGTCGCAATAAACTTCAGGAAGGCAGTGCGGAGTTCGTTGCGCGATTGCTCGGAGTCGTCACCGTCTGATTGTTGTCATTCGAGTCGTTGGTGCCTGATGGTCGGATCGGCGTGAAGCACACGGCTCCGATCAACATGAGAGTGCGAACGGTTGACATCCAAGGGTTGTCCCCATGGCCGCCGGGGTCAACGAGGACAAACCACGCGACCACGCAATATGTTTTTGCTTTGTTACTCGTTGCTTGAATCCAGAACGCGACGAGAGCTACGAGCAGAAAACCAAGGTGATGAGTCCACGAAATTGGACTCACAATTGCCGACGCGCATCCGACTATTGCGGCAACTGCGAGGAAATCGTTTGCCCGAGACGCACGCACCGATCGGATCAGTGCGAGGCCGAGGACCACCCCGAGCACTAGAACCCAGACGCCGGTTCGGAGAGATCCCGGCTGTAGAACTCGAGCGATCACGCTGAGGGCGGAGTTGTTTCGACTATCGCTTACCGATCCAACCCGGTCGGACTCCCAGAGCAGTTCTGTCCAGTAGGTCACCGAATCTGCGGAAGCGAGAGCCCACCCGAGGGCAGTTGCGGCTACTAGCGCGCCAATTGCACGGGTGGCCGGTAGCCAGCGCCTTGAGGCAGCGAGCCAAAGAATGAAGAGCCCGGGCACAAGTTTGACGGCAGTAGCGATCCCGATACCGATCCCTGACCATCTTGAAGATCGACGCATTGCATCAAGATCGACCAGGACGAGAAGCCACAAAATGAGATTGATCTGACCTTGTCGAAGCGTCAGCCACACCGGGATTGTCACTGTTGCGGCGGCGAATGCCCACGAACTCCACTCGAAGCGTTTGGCGGGATCAATCCGGGCAAGGCCTGCCACAGACCAAGCACATCCAAAGAGGGCCGCAAGATTCAACGCAGTGAAGAGGACCTCTCGGCCGTCGGCGGTGAGCGGAGTGAGCGAGGTGAAAAGCAGTGGTCCAATAGGCGGGTAGGTGGCGGAAAGGTTGAACGTGGGGTCCCGGTAGTCATAGAGAGAGCCGCCATCGGCCCAAGCCCGGGCAGAATTTGTATAAATCTGAAGATCAAGAAGCCCGTTCGGTGGGCCGGACTTCCACGCCTGCCAAAGAGCAATGCCGACAGCCACTGAAAGAGCAACGATGGCCAGCCACCGGCCGCGGATTCGACAGACCAAGGCTAGGGCGATGATTCCCGCAACCGTGGCCAGCGGAGTGGTCCAAGGATTGATGAGTTCAAAGAGCCAATTGGGCACGCTGGGACGCTAGCGGAGAGGCGCTTTCGTGAGAGGCGACACGCGCAACCACCTGCACCTTCTAGGAGATCATGGCTGCCAAGTTCCACAGGACAACTACAAGTTCCACAGGACAACTATTTTAGTAGAGTACGACGCGCTACCCATGCTGCGGGAGTTGCGGCGGCAACTACAATCGCTTTGGCTATGCCGAGTTGCCACCATCCGGACCATGACCCGAAAGCAATGCGAACAAAAAGAGCAGAGTCGAGGAATCCTCCAGCCACTCCGGAAATCAGCACGGCTAACGCAAACCGGTTACGGTCGGCCAAGGGTGTGAAAATGAAACTGTCGACCGATTCGCTCACTGCGAATGCCATTCCTGACGCTACGGCTAATGCGGGTGACGCGATCCACCATGAAACGATTGTTCCGATCGCGATGCCAGTCCATGCCCATTTCTTTCCGATTGTGATCTGAGCAAGATCACGCAGAACGAAAGAGAATGCCACGACCCACAGGGCCGACGGTAAGGGTCCAAGAATCGGTGCATTCCACATTCCGTTTTGTGTCAGCCACCAGTTAGCAAAAGGAATCGATCCTAAGAAACCGAGTAAAGAAACGGTTCCCACGAGACGCTTATTCATCGTCCTTTCACCTTGTACGCTGATCTTGCTCATATCCCGAACCTACTCAATCAGAGAACCCCTCCTTCACCGTGAGGGCGCAAGTACGGTGAAGCTATGTCTTCAGAGGATGTCGTCGTCGCTGGTGCCCCGCTTGAACTTGGCCCACTCATGCACACAGGCGGTGAACTCATGACGCGAGCAGAGCGGCGTCAGCTCGGACGCGAACGGCGCAAGGTCGCGCAGCGTTCGTCCCATTCGGGTTGGGTGGCCCCAGAGACTCGCCGGGACCCGTTTGCGGTTCTAGAGGATCAGAACCGTCGGCGATTCCCGGACCTCGTTCCTCTGCGCTGGGGACGCATGGTGGCCTCTCCGTTCACCTTCTATAGAGGCGCTGCCGCAGTTATGGCAGCTGATCTTGCTGGTACTCCGAGCTCGGGACTTGATGTCCAGGCGTGCGGAGATGCACATCTGCAGAACTTTGGACTTTTCGCTTCTCCCGAACGCAACCTGCTTTTCGACTTAAACGACTTCGATGAGACGCTGCCGGGTCCATGGGAATGGGACGTGAAGCGTCTCGCCGCAAGCGTTGAACTTGCCGCGCGCGACAATGGTTTCTCAAGAGAGCAAGCGGAAGCAGCCACGTTAGAAAGTGTGGCGTCATACCGCTCGTGGATGGCGGTGCTCGCCGACCAAACGCAGCTCGATGTCTGGTATGCGAAAGTCGATGTTGACGAGATTCTCCCGATGTTGCCAACTGAAGCGCAGAAGGGATCAGCGAAACTCGTTGAGCGGGCACGGCGCCACAACACTCTTCAGGCGTTGGACAAGTTGACCCACGTGGTTGATGGGCGCCGGGTCATAGTGGACAATCCACCACTCGTGGAACACCTACCTGACGTCACGACCTATCACGCTGTCCACACGGTGCTGGATCGCTACAAGGAAACACTCCAAGAGGACAAGAGGCTTCTACTCGAACGGTTCGAGATCATCGACATCGCTCGCAAGGTTGTAGGAGTCGGAAGTGTCGGCACCCATTGCTGGATTGCGCTGTGTACTGCCGATCGGGAAGACGATGATCCGCTGTTTTTGCAGATTAAGGAAGCGAACCGTTCTGTTCTCGAACCATGGATTGGCGCGAGCAAGTACTCCACCCATGGAGAACGCGTCGTCGTTGGCCAGAGACTCCTGCAGGCTGCAAGCGACATGTTCCTGGGGTGGACAAAGTTTCGCGAACGTCACTATTACATCCGCCAGCTTCGCGACATGAAGGGTTCAGCGGTCGTCTCCTCAATGACACCTGCGGTCCTTTCGAGCTACGCCGGCGTCTGTGGTCGAACTCTGGCACGTGCCCACGCGCGTACCGGAGATCCGATAGCAATCAGTGCCTATCTGGGCGAAGGCGACACGTTCGATAAAGCCATCGCCTCGTTCTCGAAGGACTATGCCGATCAAACCGAAAGAGATCATGCGGTACTCCGCGCCGCCATCGATTCGGGCAAAATCCAAGCAATTGAAGGCCGCTAAAGAGTTGCGCTAACTCGGGTGTGGAGATTGCAGGTCGGCGAGAACTGCTGCCGCTGCTCGACGCCCGGAGAACAGTGCGCCTTGGATCGAAGCGGTATCGCGGTGGTCTCCGCAGACGTATCGGCCTGCTCCTATGCGCACGGAACGGCGTGGGTCGAGCGGAGGGAGTTGCAGTGGTTGCCCATGAGGGATGACGTCGACGCGGATGGTTTCCCATGTGTGAGAGTCGCGATGCCACGCAGCGAGTTGCTTGCGGACCTCTACCTCGAGTTGTGGATCGAGTGCAGAGGACCCGGGAATAGCGGCGACACAGAGAGTCTTTCCCGGAGGGGCGTAGCTCGGAGCAACGTCGCTCAGTACAGCGAGATTCTTCATCGGACCCGACTGAGCGCCATCGAGCAGGATGTGCCGGTTGTGTATCGGCGACGCAGTTGAGTCGAACCATATGGCGGCGACAGGACGTGATCCGGGGTCGGGGAGTCCGAGGAGTTTGGAAGCGGTGGGACCTTGCGTCGCAACCACGACTGCCTTCGCGGTGAGTTCTTCGCCGCTTTCAAGTATCACCGTCCGGTCCGTGATCTTTCGCACCACGGCGTTGCATCGAACGGAGTCGCTGTGGAGGCCTGACAACATTTCCCTCGATAATGCGCCCATGCCATCGGCGGGCACGGCGCTTTCGCCGACCGCAAGCATGCGGAGGATGACTTCGAACCTGCGAGAGGAAACTTCCAGATCGGGATCGAGTTGAATCCCGGCGAAGAGAGGTCGAAAGAATCTCTCGATAATGCGAGTGGAAAATCCGAGGCTCTGCAACTTTGCCCGTGTCGATGAATCACCACGTCGCAGAAGATCCGGTACGGAGCCACGGCGGACCGACGCGATCAATTTGAGAAGACGCAACTTGTCAGGGATTGAACCGATCGACGCGAAAACTGTTGAAGGGAGATCACGCGGGCTTCGAAGTGGATCTCCAACAGTGCAGAAATTTCGCCCAGTCCAAATTGTGGCTCCGGGTTGAAACTTTCGTAGGTCGAACTGATCAAGGTTGAACCAGCGATACAACTCTGGATAGGCAGTGAGCAGAATCTGAAAGCCACGATCAAGGATGAAGCCGTCGACGTGGTCGGAACGAACTCGGCCGCCCACTTCGTCGGAGGCCTCAAGGAGTTGAACGCCAATACCGGCGGCAGTCAAGGTGCGGGCACAGGCCAATCCAGCCAGGCCAGCTCCAATGATTACAACATCTTTGTTCACGCGTTTGAGGATACCGACTGCGAACTGTCGTTCCGTTGATCGCAGGCGACCACAGCAACGAATGCAATGGTTCTACTCTTTCCTCATGCGATGCTCTGGACCACGTCCCCATGGCTGAACGGGATGATTCGGGCCGAAAGATTCTCGGCAAATCATCGTCAGGAAATTCTCCGGTTGTTCGTTCGACGAACGGTGTGCCGGCGCGTCGCGTGCTGGGCCAAAGCACGACAGGAGCAGTCGCTTCCGAACAGAACTCCGTGGCTGAGGGCCTCGGAAGCGGCCGAACCGGGGGAAACCTCCTGGTGGATCGCGATCGCCGCAAGCGAAGGCCGAGGATCAAGACACTCGTTCTCATCGTGATTGGTTTGTTGGTTCTGGTGCCCGTTGGATCCTTTGCTTTCGGTTGGTTGCAGTTTTCGAAGATCCCCACTGTCAACGTTTCGGCTGTGTTATCGCCGCGTGGGTCTCGAACAGGAACCAACTACCTCATCGTTGGTACCGACTCACGTGCTGGTATCGATGCCAATGATCCCAACTCGGGGGCTTTTCTGTCCGGGGAGGTTTCAGGTTCGCGCACGGACACGATCATGGTTCTCCACGTTGCTGGTCCAACGACACAGTTGACATCAATACCTCGTGACCTTTGGGTGACTGATCCAGCGACCGGTGAGAAAGGTCGCATCAATTCAACCTTCGCCTCGGGTCCGTCGAACCTGATTTTGGCTGTCGAAGCGCTTGGGATTCCCGTGGATCAGTATCTCGAAATTAATTTTGTGAGCTTTGGGCGACTTGTCGATGCAGTCGGAGGGATCACGATCGACTTCCCGTACCCGGCCGTTGACAATCAATCAGGGCTCTCCATTGCGAACGCTGGACCTAATCTGCTCAACGGTACCGAGGCGCTGGCCTACGTTCGCAGTCGGTATTACACCGAGTTGGTCAATGGAAAGCCGCGTGTCGATGGCACCGCCGATATCGGGCGCACCGACCGTCAGCGAGTTTTCCTCACTTCTCTTCTGCGTGAGGTTGCCGGAGAGCGCAATCCGTTCCGACTGTTTACTCTTCCTGGTTCCCTCGGCGCCGGCATGAAGCGCGGGTCGACGTTCTCGTACTTCGATGCGATTGGGCTGGCACGCGTGATGAAAGACGCGTCTCCGGAAACAGTTGTGATCCCGGTGACGCCACGCCGAACATCTGGCGGGGCCGACGTCTTAGATCTGCAATCCGAAGCACGGAACGTGATTAATGGACTTGCAGCGTAAGAGGGTTCCCGGCACCTCAGTAGGGAGACGCGAGGTGCTCAACAAGGGATTCGAGAACCGGTTGAATCGACGGCGTCGGCTCGGCCTCGATGGATTCCATTTCACAGAAAACATCCGTGCCATAGGCTCGACCCTGAAGCGTCATAAGTACAGAGCATGAAGGGCCGCCTTCAAATCGGACGATGACTTCGAGGAGTCCGAGGTGGCGGTCGACATGTCCTATGCCCCCAAGCGTCGAAGCGGCATTGAGGAGGCGCTGGTAGGCCTCGTCTGGTGGTGCCTCAATCCAAATGGTGTCGCCATCGTGAGCAGAGACGAGTGGCGGTGGCGCCGAAGGTGACATCGACGGTGCATGAGGGTCCGCTGGGTGTGTCGATTGTGGAACAAGGCCTTCAGGTGATGTCTGGATCGATGCGAGAACAACTGAGTAGGCCTGAGTCAGTAGAGAAGGGTCGATGCTGGTAGTCGCTTCGCTCGCGCGTAAAGCGGCCAGATCCGGGTGATGTTCTCGCATGAGGGCTCGAAAGACGTTCTTGACATCTTTCTCGGAATCCCCAACTACGACTCCGAGCACTCGGCATGCATCGTTGAGTTCCAACGATCAGGACGCCGACCGTGGATCGGAGAGGAAGGACTCGAGCAGAGTCGCAAAACGTGCAGGGTCGAGAACGCCAGTGAGCTCGCGTGCCGAGTGCATCGACAACTGAGCGACGCCAACATCGACGGTAGTGATACCGAGACGGGCCGCTGTAACGGGTCCGATCGTGGAACCGCAGGGCATGTCGTTCCGCGAAGCGAACGTTTGTGTGGGAATGTCGATGTCGCGGGCAATCGAGAGTAGATGCGCAGCGCCTGGTGAATCGGTTCCGTAGCGAGCATCGGCGTTCCACTTGAAAACCGGACCGCCATCGATGCGAACGGGATGATCGGGCTCGTGACGCTCGGGCCAATTGGGATGGGTTGCGTGCGCGCCGTCGGCAGAAATGCATATCGAAGATGCCAAAGCGGCAAACCATTGGTCACGGTCGCAATCTCCGGCGAGAGCGATTCGTTCAAGGACGGTTGGCAAGAGTTGGCCCGCTGCACCGCTCGAGGACTGACTGCCAACTTCTTCGTGATCAAACAGGCAAAGCACAGGAACGAAAGGCGAGTCAGGAGACGAATTCAAAAGGGCGACAATTCCTGCGTGGCAGGAGAGCAGGTTGTCGAGTCGGGCCGACGCGAAGAGTGATTCGTCGACTCCGAGAACCGCTGGCGCGGTGAGATCGTGGGTCATGAGATCCCAGGACAGGATTTCATCGAGTGGAACTTGAATCCGTTCACTGAGCCACGCGCGAAATCCGGGAGCGCTCTGCGCGGCGGAACTCCACACGGGCTGGAGGTGGCGCTGAGGATCGAGTCGCAACCCTTCGGTCATGATCGAACGGTCGAGGTGAATCGCAAGTTGGGGGACGCGCAGGAGTGGTTCGTCACAGCGGAACAGAACGGTTGTGGTGGCGCTCGTTTTCGAGCCGACCGAGATTCGTCCCGAGAGGCCGAGGTCTCGATCCAGCCAAGAGTTAAGGAGAGCGCCGCCGTAGATCTCGACACCGAGTTGTGCCATGCCGGCCGAATGGTGATCGGGACGAGGTCGCACTCGAAGGTTGGGCGAGTCAGTGTGGGCACCGATCAAACGAAAGCCAGCGCTTGGTCGGTGGGCTCCGGCAGTCGACCACGCGACAAGGGCACCGCCTCGCTGCAGGTACCACGAACCCGGAGTGCTCGGCCACGCATCGGCTTCGTTGACAGGGCGAAAACCTGCCTCGGAAAGCCGGCGTGCGGCCTCTGAAGCCGCGTGATACGGCGAAGGTGAGGCCGAAAGAAAGTCGGCGAGGTCATCGAGATGGCGACGAGGGCTGGAGTCCGGGCGTTCCACAGCATGTGACCCTACCGGTGGGGCTGGGGCCTCGTCCCGTTGCTGATCTGCGCTCGACCGGCCGGGCTGATGGTCTTGGGCTCTTGCCGTGTACAATTCGCTTTCCGCTCAAGGGCCAGCGTCGTCCCGATTGTGAGCGTGTCATCCCCCAGGTTCGGCCTCTTCGAGGCAGATCTGCCGATTCACGCAACGCAGGAAGACGTATGTACCCAATTAGCCCAACTGGGCTCCCCAGCGCACAGGGTCTCTACGACCCCCGTTTCGAACATGACGCCTGCGGCGTCAACTTCGTCGTCCACATGAAGGGCGAGCGCAGCCATCAGATCGTGCGTCACGGACTCGGTGCGCTTTGCAATATGGATCACCGTGGTGCTGCGGGCGCCGAGGTGAACACCGGCGACGGTGCAGGCATCCTCATCCAGATTCCCGACGCGTTCTTCCGAGCGGTTCTGCCGTTCGACCTTCCGGAGGAAGGTCACTACGCGACAGGTTTGGCGTTCCTCCCCTCTGAAGCAGCAGAAGCATCTGTTGCTCGCGATTCCATCGAGCGGATCTTCACAGAAGAGGGTCTCTCGATTCTTGGTTGGCGCGAAGTGCCAGTGGACGACTCGATGATCGGTTCGATGGCCAAGAGCGTTGAACCCTCGTTCTTTCAGCCGTTTGTCGTAGGAGCGGGTCTCGATGGCCTCGGTCTCGACCGTCGGGTGTACCTGGCGCGTAAGCGTTCCGAAATCGAGCTCGGAACCGTTGCTGAAGGAGGTGTGTACTTCCCTTCGTTGTCGAGTCGCACGTTTATCTACAAGGGCATGCTCACCACCACACAACTCGGCCAGTTCTTCACGGATCTCAGCGATCCACGCGTCGAATCGTCTCTTGCGCTTGTTCACTCTCGGTTTTCGACGAATACGTTCCCGTCGTGGCCCTTGGCTCATCCGTTCCGATTCATCGCGCATAACGGAGAAATCAATACCGTCCAAGGCAATCGGAATTGGATGCGGGCTCGTGAAGCCCTGCTCGGCTCTGATCTTCTTCCTGGTGACCTTGATCGAATCTTCCCGATCTGTTCGCCTGGTGCTTCAGATTCCGCAACGTTCGACGAGGTCCTTGAACTGCTCCATATGGGCGGCTACGAACTGCCGCACGCGGTCTTGATGATGGTTCCCGAGGCTTGGGAGCATCAGCCTTCAATGCCGAGAGCAAAGCGCGATTTCTACCGCTACCACGCGTCGCTCATGGAACCTTGGGACGGTCCCGCGTCGATCGCTTTCACCGACGGCACCGTGATCGGCGCTGTGCTCGATCGAAACGGCCTGCGTCCCTCTCGCTATTGGGTGACGGCCGACGATCTGGTGATTATGGCTTCAGAGGTCGGAGTCATCGACATCGATCCGGCACGAGTTGTGCAAAAAGGCCGCCTCCGTCCCGGGAAAATGTTCCTTGTCGACACGGCGCAAGGCCGAATCATCGACGACGAAGAAATCAAGAGTCAACTCGCTGAACAGCATCCCTACGGAGAATGGTTGGCAGCGAATCAAATCGAGCTTCAGTCACTTGCATCACAGCCTCATACGCTGATTGCTCACGACGCGGTAGTGAAGCGGCAGCAGTTATTTGGTTACACGAATGAAGAGATGAAGCTCATTCTGGAGCCGATGGCGACGAACGGGCTCGAACCAATCGGTTCTATGGGAACCGATACTCCTATCGCCGTGCTTTCCTCGCGCTCTCGTTTGTTGTTCGACTATTTCGCTCAGCTCTTTGCGCAGGTGACGAATCCGCCACTCGATGCAATCCGTGAAGAACTCGTGACCGCTGTGAGCGGAACGATTGGACCCGAGGGAAACCTGCTCAATCCGCAGGCGTCATCGTGTCGCCAGATTGTTATTGAGCGTCCAATCCTCGATAACGACGAACTGCGCACACTGGTTCACATCGCCGAACACGAAGGCGCATCCGACTTCCGAACCGTCGTCATTCCTTGCCTATATCCGGTTGCCGCTGGGGGAGAGGGTCTGGCGAAAGCGCTTAAGAATGTTCGTCGCCTTGCGTCCGATGCGATCGAGGCTGGCGCAACCATGCTTGTCCTTTCCGATCGCGGCGCCGATGCTGAAATGGCTCCGATCCCATCGTTGTTGTTTACAAGTGCGGTTCATCACCATCTCATCCGCGAGAAGACGCGTACTCGTGTTGGGTTGATCGTCGAGGCCGGTGATGCTCGAGAGGTTCATCACATGTGCCTCCTGATCGGGTACGGCGCAGCAGCCGTCAACCCGTACCTTGCGTTCGAGACGATTGAAGACCTCATCGCTGAAGATCGCACAGCGATGCACGATCCAATTAAGGCGATTGGGAACTACATCAAGTCTTCCAGCAAGGGTGTACTGAAGGTCATGTCCAAAATGGGCATCTCCACAGTTGCGTCCTACACCGGTGCACAGATTTTCGAGGCGGTGGGCCTCGCCCACGAGCTCGTGGACGAATACTTCACCGGCACAGTGAGTCGTCTCGGCGGCATTGGCCTCGATGAGATCGCTGCCGAGGTCGCTATGCGTCATCGCCTCGCGAATCCTGAGAACCCGACCCAGAGAGCTCACCGTTCCCTCGAGGTTGGCGGGGAGTATCAGTGGCGTCGTGAAGGGGAGTACCACCTCTTCAATCCCGAGACCGTGTACAAGCTTCAACATTCAACGCGGTCAGGTCGCTACGACGTCTTCAAGGAGTACACCGCTCACGTCGATGATCAGTCGAGGAATCTGGCCACGTTGCGCGGACTGTTCGATCTTCGCATCGGAGCCCGACCAGCGGTCTCAATTGACGAGGTCGAACCCATCTCCGAGATCGTGAAGCGCTTCTCCACCGGTGCGATGTCCTACGGATCCATCTCTGCTGAAGCGCACGAGAACCTCGCCATCGCGATGAATCGCCTTGGCGGTAAATCGAACACGGGTGAAGGCGGAGAAGACGCCGAGCGCTTCATTCCTCTGCCCAACGGAGATTCTCGTCGGTCAGCTATCAAGCAAGTTGCATCTGGACGCTTCGGTGTCACCAGCGAATACCTCGTGAATGCTGATGATCTGCAGATCAAGATGGCTCAGGGCGCGAAGCCTGGCGAGGGTGGTCAGCTTCCGGGCCACAAGGTGTACCCGTGGATTGCGAAGACGCGATACTCAACGCCAGGGGTCGGACTTATTTCTCCGCCTCCTCATCACGATATTTATTCCATTGAGGACTTGGCGCAGCTCATCCACGATTTGAAGAACGCAAATAACGAAGCACGAGTTCACGTGAAGTTGGTCTCTGAGGTCGGCGTCGGCACCGTCGCTGCAGGTGTCTCAAAAGCCCACGCTGATGTTGTGCTCATCTCGGGCCACGATGGTGGCACCGGCGCCTCTCCACTTACGTCACTCAAGCACGCAGGTGCACCTTGGGAGTTGGGTCTCGCCGAGACTCAGCAAACGTTGCTGATGAACAACCTTCGTGATCGCATCGTCGTTCAAGTCGATGGTCAACTGAAGACCGGTCGCGATGTTGTGATCGCAGCGTTACTCGGAGCCGAAGAGTTCGGCTTCGCAACCGCTCCGCTCGTCGTTTCGGGCTGCATCATGATGCGTGTTTGTCATCTCGATACATGCCCAGTCGGAGTGGCAACGCAGAATCCTGAGCTTCGGGCCCGTTTCTCTGGCAAACCAGAGTTCGTCGTCAACTTTTTTGAATTCATCGCTGAAGAAGTTCGCGAGCTGCTCGCCTCGCTCGGGTTCCGCACGCTCGACGAAGCCATCGGGCAGGTTGAGCTCATCGATTCGAAACAGGCTGTCGACCATTGGAAGGCCTCTGGTCTCGACCTTTCCCCGATCCTCTATATGCCCGAGATCGCCGAAGGCGCGAGCCGCCGCTGTATTTCGGCCCAGGACCACGGTCTCGATCTTGCCCTTGACAACGAACTGATTCGCCAGGCCGCTCCGGCCCTCGATCGTCGTGAACGAGTAGAGATCGCTTCACCGATCCGGAACGTCAATCGAACAGTCGGCACGATGCTTGGAGCGGAATTGACCCGTCGATTCGGTGGCGAAGGTCTCCCCGATGACACGATCACGGTCGCCTTCGAAGGTTCTGCCGGACAAAGCTTCGGGGCGTTTCTCCCGAAGGGCATCACCCTTCGACTCGAAGGCGATGCCAACGACTACACCGGCAAGGGACTCTCTGGAGGCCGCATTGTTGTGCGTCCGTCGAAGAGCGCCACGTTTGCGGCCGAAGACAACATCATTGCGGGCAACGTTGTGCTCTATGGCGCTACGCAGGGCGAGATGTTCCTGCGCGGGATTGTCGGAGAGCGCTTCTGTGTACGTAACAGTGGCGCAACCGCAGTCGTCGAGGGTGTCGGTGACCATGGCTGTGAGTACATGACAGGTGGTCGGGTTGTGGTGCTCGGGCCTACCGGACGTAATTTCGGTGCTGGTATGTCCGGCGGAGTGGCCTTCGTCTACGACCCCGACAACACTTTCCTCCTGAGGGTGAATCCCGAGATGATTGATCTCGATCAACCCGATGCTGGAGATCTCGAATGGCTGCGAGATCGAATTGAAAAGCACCGTCACGAAACTGGTTCCGTTGTGGCGGAATCGATGCTCGATTCATGGGCAGAGAGTGGTTCCAAGTTCGTCAAGGTCATGCCGAAGGATTTCAAGCGAGTGCTCGAGGCAGAACGCAAGGCGCTTGCTGAGGGCACTGACCCCATCGATGCGGTTATGGCCGCCGCTCGAGCGTGAGAGGACAACAATATGGGTGACTCAACCGGTTTCATGAAACACGATCGCCAACTTCCGTCTCGGCGTGAGGTTCCCGTTCGCCTACGGGATTGGAAAGAGGTCTATGAAGACTTTCCGATCGCCAAGGTTCGCGAACAGGCCAGTCGATGCATGGACTGCGGTATTCCTTTCTGCAACAACGGGTGCCCACTGGGAAATCTGATTCCCGATTGGAATGATCTTGTGTTTCAGGATCGATGGCGCGACGCGATCGATCGACTGCACGCAACCAATAACTTCCCTGAGTTCACAGGTCGCCTCTGCCCGGCGCCGTGTGAAGCCGCTTGCGTCGTTGGAATTTCTCAAGATCCAGTGACTATTAAGCAGGTGGAAGTAGAGATCATCGATAGAGCGTGGTCCGAGGGTTGGATTGAGCCACAGCGTTCGGAACTGCGGACTGGCCGTTCAGTGGCAGTCGTTGGTTCTGGCCCTGCGGGGCTCGCTACTGCACAACAGTTGGCGCGTGCCGGGCACGATGTTGTTGTTTTTGAACGTGCCGACCGCCCTGGTGGTCTCCTTCGCTATGGAATTCCCGAATTCAAGATGGAGAAACAACATCTCGACCGCCGCTTAGCTCAACTCGAAGCCGAAGGTGTTGAATTCCGCTGCAATGTGGACGTTGGCGTTGATGTCACCGGCGACCAGCTTCGAGAACAGTTCGATGCAGTTGTTCTGGCTGGTGGCGCAACAGCCGCACGTGATCTCACGATTCCTGGTCGCGAGTTTGTTGGCATTCATCAGGCGATGGAGTTCCTCCCGTTGGCTAACCGCGTGCAGGAAGGCGATCTTGATCGCAGTCCTATTCACGCCGAGGGCAAGAGGGTGGTCATTATTGGTGGCGGCGATACCGGCGCAGACTGCCTTGGAACATCACATCGACAGGGCGCGATTTCGGTTCATCAGTTCGAGATCATGCCTCGACCTTCGGAATCCCGTCCGGCAGAGAATCCTTGGCCGACTTGGCCCATCGTGTATCGCACCTCTTCGGCCCACGAAGAAGGCGGCGAGCGTGTGTATGCGGTCAATACGCTCGAATTCCTTGGCGATAACGATGGGAACCTCACGGGACTGCGCGCTGTTGAAGTTGTTTCAGAGATCGTTGACGGCCGCCCTACGTTTGTTCCGGTAGAGGGCTCCGAGTTCGAGATTCCCTGCGATTTGGTTTTCCTTGCCATGGGATTTGTCGGACCGGAATCAGGCGGCGTGCTCGAGCAGCTCGGTGTCGACCTCGATCTCCGGGGCAACGTCGCTCGGGACAAGTCATGGTCGACCAACGTCGATGGCGTCTTCGTGGCTGGCGATATGGGCCGCGGACAGAGCCTCATCGTTTGGGCTATCGCCGAGGGACGCTCAGTGGCAGCAGCGGTCGATACCTGGCTTATGGGCGAGACGTTGCTTCCGTCACCGGTCGATCCCACCGACGCTCCTCTGCGCTGATTGCGATCGCTAGTAGAACGCGAAGAGACCCCCGTCAACGACGGGGGTCTCTGGCGTTTTTCGCAGTGACTATCAGGCGGCGATGGGATCGCCGTTGAGTTGGCGATAGGCATAGCCGATTGCAATTTCAGTGACACCAATAGCGAGGCCACAAGTCACCAAGTTGATGAGCACAACGACGATGGCGAAAACCAGTACGTCACCAGCATTCTTGCTGACGAGATTGAATGAGTTCTTGATGGCGTCGACTGGTTCGTTGTTCCGCTTGCCATCAAGGATGAAGAAGGCCCAGAAGAGAAGGAACAGCCGCACCACGATGTAGCCGATGCAGCAGGCAATGAAGCCGACAATCGACAGAAGAGCAACGAGGATGGCTCCGATGGCAAATGGTGCCAGACGCTCAGTTGAGAACATCATGCTGGCTTCAGGGGGACGTCCATCGGTAATTGCGAGAGCAGCGCGAACGAGACCGGCTTCGATCATGAACCCAATGAAAACGCCGATACCAATGATGACGCCGCCAACGATAAGACCACCAAAGAGACCGCTCGGACGAACGAACTGCGCGATCATCGAAAAGACGAACTGAACGCCAAAGAAAATGATAACGATGAGGATCATCGTGCTTATATTGGCAACGAATTTTTCCCAGCCATAGGAGAGCGCTGCGCCGATATCGAGACGAGGGCCGGCCGACTGAGGCGTTGCACCGGGGGCTTGCTCCGGGGGATACCACTTACCGTCCGAGGCTTGCCACCAGCCCGGACCTTGGGATGTGTCGCTCATGGACGCTCCTTGTGTTGGGTGAGTTCGGACGCTGTCGACCGAATGTGCGGCACTATCGAACCGCCCCAAGAAGGTAGTGCGTGAATCGGCGGTTTCTTGGCTTTCCTGGAGCGTTCCGCCCCGAAACAGGAGGAGAGGTGCGTCCTTGACTAGCGGATCTCGCCTGTGGGCCCGTGGGGTCTATCGAGTCGCAGCGGAATTGTCGGTTGAACCGTGTAGCCCCTTGCGGCCATCAATGAGAGAACCCAGTCCTCTACTTCTGACCAGCCTGCAGCTCTTGGACCTTCAACCTCGGAGTTGTAGCGCTGCGAGAAAATCACCGCCTCTGCGCCGGAGGAGCGGAGCGCCTCAATATTGTGCGGGGCGTCGTCGATATACGCATCGGCTTCCACTTGGGGCTTATCGCCCAGAAAGCACAGATCCCGATAGGGAATCGAGTGGCGGTCAAGCCATTCGACCGTATCGGCGACAGCCACCGCGTGGCCCCAGTTTGTATAGAGGCGATGGGTGATGAGACGAATCCAAACGCCAGCGTCGGAAAGCCGCCAAAGTGTTTCTGCGGCCCCTGGGATGACAGGCATCGTTCGGAACATCCGGTGCTCAACCACCGCCAGCCGGTGCAGCCGCTCGAACTCGGCTCTGTCCATCTCCCATTCAGTGAAGTCCCAGGTTTCCTGAGGAGGCAGGGAGGAAACATCGACTCCTCGTTCCTGGGCGACGACCCTTCGAAAGGCTTCGGCGTGATCGCCGCACACTCCGTCGAGATCAACTCCGAGAATGAAGTCCGACACTGTCAATGACTCGAGGAGAGGAACTCGAGTGCAGCATCGATGAAACCGAAATCCTTTGGTGTCGCGAAATGGTCAACGTTGCGCAACGTAACGAGACGTGCATTGGGCAGGGCGTCGAGCAACGGATCGGCCGGACCAGCAAAGTCTTTGTCGCCGAGGACAACAAGGACCGGACACGTGACGGTATGAAGAAGTTCGGGTGTAATCATGATTCCGTTCGAGCGGCGCATAAATGCTGCGAGCGCTTTTGGATCTTGATCTGGAGCCTCAGCAAGTTGAACGAAATAGCGAACGATCGGGTCGTCAGCGTCTCCCGAACCATCGATCGCAGACGCGATCGAGTCACCGGTTGCATCTCGCTCGAAAAGGTTTCTGCCCACACCGGCAACGATCAGCGAGTTGAAACGATCGGGATGGAGTGCGGCCAAAACCAAAAGGGTTCGAGCACCGAGCGAAAATCCGATTGCGTCCACCGGCTCATCGGGGAATCGGTCGAGTAGGTGCTGTTCGAACGCGTCGTAGGCCTCTGGTGAATGAGGCTTTTCTGCTGTTCCTGATCCGAGCACATCGAGCGGAAGCGCGACACGGCCCATGTCAGCAAGGAGATCAACCCAACCGTTGTCACCCCATGTTCGTGCAGCCGAGGTTGCAAAACCAGGCACCAGCACGACTGGCGGGGTCATTAGCGACGACCCTTCTGACGTCGAATTGCGTCTTCGGCCAGCGGAGTGAAGGTTCCCAGTGCAGTAGCCGTCCACGTGAGTGTCGATGCGTGTTGGAGTGCACCGACAGAGAGCCGGTCGCGCAACGCCGTGTTCGTCAGCACGGCAGCAATCTGCTCGGTGAATTCACGTGACGAACGCGCGAGGAGTCCCGAGAGATCAGGTGAAACGGAGTCGCGATGGCCGGCGATGTCGGTCGCCACCGAAGGAGTGCCGCATCCGGCGGCTTCTGTGAGTGTCATTCCCCAGCCCTCGGCGATTGATGCGCTCGCGACAAGCCACGCCTTGCGATAGAGAGAAAGCAGTTCCTCATCGGACACCCGCCCAGCCAAGCGGATCCACGATTGTGCCCCGAGTGACGCGATCTGCGTTTCAAGCGCGGGACGTTCGTAGCCATCTCCAACAATGACAAGTTCGGCAGTCGGAACTCGAGTTCGGACCTCGGCCATTGTCGCAATGAGATCGTCGAATCGTTTCGACGGCATGAGTCGGCCTACCGCAACGACGAGTGGAGTCGCAGACTTGTCACCTGAAGGGTGAAACCTCTGGTCGATGCCGGGGGGTACAACGCGAACTCGTGATGCAGGAAGTCCGAGGTACTCGATGATTTCGGTTCGACTTGATTCGGACAACGTGACGATAGGAGTGCGGCGATACAGCGGGGGAGCAATGCGATGCTCAAAGAATTTTCCCGCCTTTGCAAGACCCGGTTCGAGAACCATTTCCCACATATCCCGATGAACATGATGGATCCATGTGCTGCGCGGCCCACGAGCCCACACCGGGGTGAGAAAGGGAACACCATTCCAGATCTCGATGATCCCGTCTCGGGGTCCCAAACTTCCGAGTAGTTCGCTGACAACTGTTGTAGGGAACACCATGAAGCGCCCGTGTTTGCGAACGATTCGGTAGCCATCGCGAGTGCCGGTGTAGGGGTGGCCCTGGGCATAGGAGGTGCGCATCGTGATCTCGAGCCCGGCCTCGGCCCATAGAGAAAGGACCCGAGCCGCGTGGAGTTCAGAGCCCCCGGCTTCGATATCGACAAGATCTCGCCAAGCTAGAACGTGGACACGTTCGATTCCAGCGTCTTGGGCGAGTGCTGTGATGTCGCCGATCGACGAGGGAGTAGGCATGTTGGGTCAGGACGGCGGCTGATGGACGGGATGCCCGGCGTCGTATGCGTCGCGTTCGATGACTGGCGCATCGCGACCCGTTCCAGAGCTACCCGAACCTGCTGCCGGAGCCTTTTCTTCGTGGTATTCCTCTTCCACGTTGACTTCCCAGACGTCGTAGGTGGTGCCATTCACGATGTTTTCCACTGTGAGCATCGCGGTGTACATGGAGTGATCCTGATTGTTGTAACGGTGCATTCCGTTGCGGCCAACCGGATGGACGTTGGTGGTGCAATCGTCGAGCCACTCGCGAAGCCGCTGCACGTTTGCCTTGTAACGCTCGTCATAGAACGGATAGGCCTTGGGAACACGCACGACGTAACCAGCTTCGACGCGGCCAGGTTCAATAAGGCCGATCGCTTCGAGTTCGCGGGTTGCGAGAGCGACGAGTTCGTCATCGGAAGAATTCCAGAGCTTGTCGCCTTCGAAGACGAAGTACTCGAGACCGAGACAGGTGCGCCCTTCTTTCACCATGTATGGCGACCATGAACTGAAGTTCTGAATTCGTCCGACGATCACGGCTGGAGAGTGGATGTAAATCCAATTGTCGGGGAACCCGGCGCTCTCGGGCACGACGAGCGCGACGGTAAGGAAGTCGCGGTAGCGCAGGTCGTTAGCGGCCGCCAGCACATCGGCCGGGGGAGGAGGATCCATTGCCTTCAGGAGCGACGACATGGGCATCGACGAAATGAGTTCATCACAAGCGATGGTGGTCGCACCGTTGGGTCCCGAGGTGGTGACCGAGGTTGCCCGACCATCGTGATGCTCAATGCGAGTGACCTTGTGTTCCATGTGGACAGTTGATCCGGCAGCGACAACTTTGTCGCGTGCTGTTTCCCACATCATTCCTGGACCGAACTTCGGATACTGGAACTCTTCGATCAATGAGGTGATGTCAGTGGATTTGCCCGCATGGACAAAGGGGACCCAGCGGGGAATCGTGTCGAGAATCGCGTTGATGCCCGCATTCCAGAGAGACATATTTTTGATGCGCTGTGCAGCCCAGTCGGCCTGGAGTTTGCTGGCCGGCACTCCCCAGACCTTTTCGTTGTAGGTCTTGAAAAAGTGATCGAAAAGGCGCTTGCCGAATCGGTTGGTGATCCAGTCTTGGAGGCTCTCTTCGGGCTTGTGTCGGCCGAAGAGCTTGGCGACGCTGACTTTGGCTCTGGCCCAGAAGTAGGAGGCGACACAACGAACTGCTTCGATGATGCCGAGGTTCTTCAGTGCGTTGGATGCCTTGAGCGGATAATCGAAGTATTTCCCGTCGTAGAAGATGCGGCTCATTCGGGGCCGCATAAGGAAATCCTCATCAGGAAGAATTTCGTGCCATAGATCTTCGACGGGCTGCACCTTGGTGAAGAAGCGATGGCCGCCGAGATCAAAGCGCCAACCATCAACTTCAACAGTTCGGGAAATGCCGCCGATGGTGTCGGTTGCTTCAAAGACGGTGCTGGTGCGCCCAGCCTTTGAGAGTTCGAACGCTGCAGTGAGGCCAGCAGGTCCGGCGCCGATGATGACCACCGAGGGCTTGGAATCGGTGCTCGAGTCTGTTGCAGTCATCATCAGGTCACTTTCGCAATAAGGAACCTTGTGAGTGTAGTGAAGGTGGCACACCAGGATGTCGACCTAGGTGACCGATTTCAGCGGTTTCCGGCTGTACTCTGCGGTCTCATGCACGACATTGAGCCGGGTCAGCCGGATACCGAGCCCGAGTCCCAGACGGACCGGGATGCTCGACCAGAAATCGTCGCGTTGGCTGTCGTCGCTCTCGCCATTGGCCTCTTCACGAGGTTCGTGACCCGTTCCTCTCTCTGGCTCGATGAGGCCTTATCCGTCAACATTGCCCAGCTGCCGCTCGGCGAGATGACAGAAGCTCTAAAGCACGACGGTCATCCGCCTTTCTATTACGCCATTCTCCACGGCTGGATGAACGTCTTCGGGTCAGGCGATGTCGCGGTGAGAGGACTCTCCGGCCTGTTTGGCATCGCAACGCTTCCACTCGTTTGGATGTTGGGTCGCCGTAAAGGCGGGACCGTTCTGGCATGGGTGGCCGTTGCCGTTGTTGCAGTTTCTCCCTTTGCAGTTCGGTATTCCAACGAAACTCGGATGTATTCGCTCGTCATGTTCCTTGTTGTCGTCGGTTGGCTCCTGATTGATGACATCGTCGACCGCGACAAGGCGACGATCGGCCGATTCATCGGTCTTGCGTTTGTAGGAGCAGCTCTCCTCTACACCCACTACTGGAGTCTTTGGCTCCTGGGCGCCATCGGGATCACATCGCTTTGGAAGATCTGGCGTGCCCCCGACAGCTCGTCTCGTCGGACATGGACCGGTATCGCGATCACTGCTGTTGTTGCCGGCGTGGCGTTCATCCCTTGGCTACCAACAATGCTCTATCAGTCTGCGAACACGGGGACTCCTTGGGCGAAGGCGTCACGACCTACCTCAGCGTTCTCTGTTGTCTTGGCCGATAATGGCGGTGGTGCTTACGGCGAGCAGGCCCTTGTCGGCGCGATGTTCGCCGTGGCGATTGTCCTCGGCCTCCTCGGCATCGCTATCGATCGACGGACAACAGCGTTGGATCTGCGTACCCGACCATCATTGCGAGGCGCTGCATGGATTGCTGCGTTGACCTTCACAATCGGATGCGTGGTGTCCTTTGCGACGTCAAGCGCTTTCGCTAGTCGTTATTCCGCAGTCATTTTCCCGTTTCTCGCGCTCCTTGCCGCTGCAGGATGTGTGTGCTTCGCATCGCGCTGGGTTCGCTTCGGGGTTGTCGCGGTGTTCTGTAGTTTCCTTGCCGTCGGAGCCTTTTGGAATGTGATCTGGCAACGAACCGAACTCAAGGTGATCGCCGAGGCCGTCCAGGCCTCGTCACAAGAAGGCGACATTGTCGTGTTCTGTCCAGATCAACTTGGGCCCGCTGGTTCTCGCGTGATGCCGACTGGTCTGACATTGGTCTCATATCCAATGTACGACGATGGCAGATTTGTTGATTGGGTCGATTACGCCCAGCGAAACGCTGCATCTGACCCAGAAGCTTTCGCTGCTCGGCTTTTGGCCGATGCCGGCTCAACTCGTTCGATCTATCTCGTTTGGAACGATTCCTACAAGACGTTTGAAGGAAAGTGCGGCGGGCTACTCGCTGCACTTGCAGCAGCACGGCCCCCGGAACAGCTCATTGGCGACGACGGCGAGCGCTATTTTGAGCGCGCTGCTCTCACCAGATTTGCTGCTCCCTCATGAGAGACGTTCTTGTTGCTCGTTCAAGGGGCGTTCTCCTTGACCTCCGAGAGGTCATCGTTCCGTGGTTGACGACCAGGGTCTTAATTGCGGTTGGTTTCGTCACTGCGTACGCAGCTTCTGACCAGTTAGCGCCTTTGAGTCGTCCGAATGCGCTTACCGAGGGCCTCATTGCGTGGGACGGCACTTGGTATCGCGATATTGCCGAGTTCGGTTACAACGCAATCGATCCCGAAGGTTTGCGATTCTTTCCTCTCTTCCCGCTTCTCGGTCGAGCCGTTTCGGTCATCACGTTGGGACGTACCGATGTAGCGCTGATCCTGATCGCGAACATCGCATCACTTTTCTTAGCGATCGCGATTCGTCGTTTGGTGATCTTCGAACGCGGTTCGAAAGAACTCGCAAACCGCGCAGTATGGACCGTGTGTCTATTTCCGGGCGCATTTGTTTTGGCCTGGGGTTACGCAGAATCCTTATGGCTTCTTGCAGCAGTCTTCGGATTTTGGGCCATCCGCACCCGTCGGTGGGGATGGGCGATTGCTGCTGGACTGATCGTTGGATTCTCGAGACCTCTCGGTATTGCTTTTGCCGCCCCGGCTGCTATTGAACTCATTCGGGTTTGGAAACAGGCGAAGAGCACCGAGCGTGTAGTCGGTGCCGGAGCCGTTCTCGCTCCATTCGCAGCGACGGGTGTGTACTTGCTGTGGGTGAAGTCGACCTTTGGCGATGCGTGGCTCCCATTTTCTGTGCAGGGCAGCCTTCGGGGATCAACGGAGAATCCGCTTCTTCGAATCTGGGATGGGTTTTCACAGATGTTCGGTGCAGAGCGTCTCGGCGACGGACTGCACATCCCTTTCGCCATCGCGTTTGTGGCGTTGCTCGTGCTGACCTTCCGGTGGTGGCCGGTTTCGTACGGAATCTTCGCCGCCATTGTTCTTGCTGCGGCACTCGGAGCAGAGAACCTCAACTCGCTTGAACGATACGGACTCAATGCATTTCCGTTGGCTCTGTCTCTCGCTGTCCTAACCAAGAACGCAAAGACTGATCGCGTCGTTACGACAGTTTTGGCCGGAGGCGTCGTGGCATTAAGTGCTCTTGCATGGACAGGCGCGTACGTTCCCTAGCAGTCGCCAGGTGATTGACGCGTGTGCGCGAGACTCAGTCGATGGGTAACGATCTTTTCGACACCGCTCCACTTGACTTCACCTGTCCGCGGTGCCAACTGCCTTCTAGTGCGCGGTTTTATGGTCCGTGCGATGATTGCCGAGTGGTCATGAGAGCCACGTTGGGCACAGCGGCTCGCACTATCGAAGCCGAGGCCTACGAGCCAAAGATGAACGTTGTGCCAAACGCTGTCGCCACCAAGGACTAAGCGGTTGACGACGGGGGATTAGCCCTCAATTGGAAGTTCTTCGATGGAGACCGACGTCATGACGTCGCCCACCGAAATGGTCTTGACGACATCAAGTCCGGCAACTGTTGTACCGAACAGGCTGTACTGCTTGGGC
>JBIIVE010000023.1:0-24581 GCA_044339605.1 Acidimicrobiales bacterium | reverse complement strand
CGACGTTGACGATGCGATCGCCGATGCCATTTGGTGCAAGGAGAACGGCCTTCGTGGTGGCGTGCTTGTCGGTGCCGTTCCGCCGACAGCCGATTGGATCAAGCCGCTCTATCACCCTGACTACGACGAACTTTGGGCAGCATGTGCCGAGAACAACATTCCGGTAAACGCTCACAGCGGAACTGGTGGACCGAAGTACTCTCCAGCACCGGCAATGCCGCTCGTTCACTTCATCGAGATTCCGTACTACTCACAGCGTCCGCTTGTGCACATGGTTCTTGCTGGTGTGTTTGAGCGTCATCCCAAGCTCAAGTTCGCACTTACCGAAACTGGCTGTGCCTGGATTCCGCCGTTGCTTGATTCCATGGACAGCCTCCTTGCCGGGATGCGCGGCAACAAGGTTGGCGAAATGCGTTTCGAAGGTGAAACCGTTCCTCCTCGTTCGGCAACTGAGTACTTCGCTCAGAGCTGCTTCGTTGGCATTAGCCAGCCGACACCTGCCGACATTGATGCCGGCATGAACGTGCTCGGCATCGAAAAGATGATGTGGGGCAACGACTACCCGCACGAAGAGGGAACGCATCCGTTCACTCGTGAACATCTTCGTCAGGTTCTCGGTCATCTTGAGCCGGCTCAGATCCAGCAGATCCTCGCTGGAAACGCTGCGGAGTTCTACAACTTCGACCTTGCCGCTCTTCAGCCCTTCGCTGACAAGTACGGCCCCACGGTTGCTGAGATTTCCGAACCACTTACCTCTCTTCCTGAAGGTGCGAACCAGGCGCTCGAGCGCTCGGCTGCACAGCTTTCGAAGGCTGGTTGATTCGGTTCGTTCATCTGGACCCAGTACGCAAGAAGGCCCCGGGTTTCCCCGGGGCCTTCTTCGTTTTGCGTTTTACGGCGTTGCTTCTCAGGCGAACAATTTTGTGATCAGAGTGAGTGCACTCAAAATGAACATCGCTGCAGCTGGCAGTGTTTCTGCGCCAGAGTCGCCGAGTTTGGCGTGAGCGCGAATTGCAAGAATGAAATAGGCGACTAATCCGAGTGCCGCCAAAACGCCGACGACTCCGAAGACCAATCCGACCAGCAGCCCGAGGCCGCCGAGAATTTTCAGGAGGCCCAGAGTGCGAACGAAGTTGGGCCGGTGACCGAGTCGGTCAACAAGGTTGAGCACCTTCTGGGGCATGGTGAAGTCGTACGCGCCGCTCGCAAGCATGACGAGCGCGGTGACGACTGAGAAGAAAACTGCTGCACTGGCCATGGAGAGAAACGTTATTCCCCGCAGTTGGTGGGCCGGGGGATCCCGTTATCGGCTAGGTGGAGAGTGAGCGGTAGCCTGAGAGCCATGACTGAGTACGAACCAAGCCCATGGGAACCAATCGCCGACCACGTCGAGCGTTATATCGCCACCAATGGCGAGGACGGATTCCTTTGGGAGGGCGGGGAAGTCATCATTCTCACCACGACTGGTGCAAAGTCCGGCAAAGAACGTCGTACGCCCCTGATCCGGGTCACCGACGGTGAACGGTATTTCTGCGTTGCGTCGATGGGTGGCGCGCCGAATAACCCCCAGTGGTTTCACAACATGGTCGCGAACCCGTCGGTAACGGTGCAGGACCGAGCCGACGTTCACAAGCTTGTCGCCCGAGTCGCGACGGCTGAGGAAAAGTCGAAGTACTGGTCGATCGCAACGGCAGCGTGGCCGGCCTATGACGATTACCAAGCAGGGACCGAGCGCGACATTCCGCTGGTCATCTGTGAGAAGGCCTGAACCGGAGTTGATGATGTCAGCGGAGCATTCCCACTCTGCTGAACATGTGCATTCCTCGGACTGTGCGTCAAGGCGATCGCGTCTGGCAGCAATGATGGCGGTGCCTCTCGGACCATTGCGGTGGCTCGTTGTTGGATGCCTTGGGCTTGCGGCAGTTGGACTCGTTCTACCGTTTTCGCCGATTCCGCCGTGTCCGCTTTTAACGATCACGGGAGTTCCGTGTCCGTTATGCGGAATGACACGATCTGCACGGTCTGTTCTGCGTTTCGACCTGTCGTCATCGTTGCAGTACCAGCCTTTCGGGCTTGTTGCGTTTCTGTGCGGATTGATCATCCTCGCTCTTTGGGCGTTCCCGAAAACTCGAGCAGTTTCTGTCATTCGATTGCCCGTTGCGGCGGTTGTTGCAGTAGTTGCCGTTTCGTGGGTCTGGAACATTGCTTTCAACCCGACTTTCGCGTGAGTTGAGTTCGTAGCAGAAAACGATAAACGCCCCGGCGAACCGGGGCGTTTATACGACTACGTTTGGTGAATCAGGCAGCGACAGCGCCTTGTGATTCCCAAAGCTCGTTGGCGGCTTTCTGTACAAGGACGATCCAGATGATCCCACCGACGATCGGGATAAGGACCCAGAGACCGTAAATAGCGTTCACGCCCTCGGTGAGTCCTGCGCGCTTGCGGGTTTCGCCTAGCTGCCACGGCAGCAGGAAAAATGGAACGATGAAGCAAACGATCGTGATCAATAGGCCAACGATGCCGTTGACGCCTTCTTTGTCGTATTCATTCGTTTCCTTGAACATCGCGTAATGCCAATAAAGGCCGTAGATGCCCAATGTGATGATGCTGAGCAAGATGACGACTAATGGGCTGCGTATTTTTCCAACAGGACGCATTGGAACCCCCCTTTGGTTAGTGGAGACATCGAAGATGCTCCTGCGGTGAGCGTAGATGTTTTGGATCTGCTGAGACGGGATTGTCTCAAACGTTCATTCTCCGGCCTTCGTGAGTTCAACTCGAACGCCAGCCGAGCGACTTTGAGCTTCGAGGCGGCTAGGTTGCGTCACTAGGGGGTAGCCATGACGTTTGATCCGTTGACTGCTGCATTCGATGATCCTGGATTCGCTGATTTGCGACAACAGTGTCCTGTTTCCAAGACCGAAATGGGGGCGTGGTATTTCGCGCGTTATGTCGACACTGTTGACGGAGCAAAGAGCGTCGACCGTTTCATTGCAAGCTTCCGTGAACCGGGAGTTGTGGTTGCTCCTGAAGAGCAACTCATCAGCGAAATTCCTGAACCGCGGCATGGCCAGATTCGCCGAATTATTAACTCAGCAATTGCTGCACATCGCATTGGACGCGTCGAACCATTTTGTGTTGATCTTTGTCACTCTCTACTCGACGGCATTCTTCAAGCGAAGGGACCCGTTGATTTAGTTACGGACTACGTGATGCCCGTGCCGAACAACGTCATCGCTCACTTGCTCGGTGCTCCTCCAGAGGATTTTTGGCGGTGGGCGAATTGGTCCGACGATGTTGTGCAGGGCACGTACCCAACAAAGAATCGCAATGATCGCGGTGAAGGGCTTGCTGGTGCTCATCCAGAGTTTGTGGCCTACGTCGATGGATTGATCGCTGACCGGCGTCGTGAGCCCACCGACGATTTCATTACACGGCTGATCAACACAGAGGTCGACGGGCGCAAACTCACCGAGATCGAAGCCAGAACGCAACTCGTTTTCCTCTTCGTTTCCGGTAATGAAACTACGCGTCACCTCATAGGAAATCTGTTGTGGCGAGTTTCGAAGGACCCCGAGTTATTCGCCACGTTGAACAATGACCGCTCGCTCATCCCGTTGGCGGTCGAGGAATGTTTGCGACTCGATCCTCCTGTGAAGTTTCTAATGCGTAACTGCATGATCGATACCAATGTCGCCGATGTCGAAATTCCTGCGGGAGCAAAGGTTGCGTTCGGTATTGGTTCGGGGAACCGTGACGACAACAAGTTTGATGACGGGAACAGTTTCCGCCTTGATCGCTCTGACCCGAGATCGCACCTTTCCTTCGGAGGTGGACCCCATGTCTGCCCGGGAGCAATGCTCGCAAGACTCGAAGCCCGAGTGGCGCTCGATGTGTTTCTTGATCGCGTGAAGGAAGTAGCGCTGGTCGACAGCGAGTTCAAAGGTGTTGAGGTGTTCTGGGCGCACGGTCCGGCGACGCTTCTGGCAAACATCGTCGGGAACTAGCGTCAGGGGCTTCAGGGAACGAGGGAGAGTCATGGCTGGTCGGCTTGAGGGAAAAGTTGTGATCATCACGGGGGCTGCCCGTGGGCAGGGCCTCGCCGAGGCACAACTCTTTGCCGCTGAAGGGGCACACGTCATTGCTGGTGACGTCCTCGAACACGACGGACTCCATCTCGATGTGACCTCGGCGGAGAGCTGGGCATCGGCGGTCGCTGGGGCGCTGAAGGAGCACGGCCGTATCGACGTTCTCCTGAACAACGCCGGTGTACGTGCGGTGGCTCCGGTGCATGAAATGCCGCTTGCCGATTTCCAGCGCGTTCTCGACATCAACCTCATAGGGCCGCTCCTTGGAATTCAGGCAGTTGTTCCGCATATGCCCCGTGGAAGTTCCATCATCAACGTGTCTTCGCTAAATGGACTTGCTGCAAATGCGAATACATCGGCCTATACAACCTCTAAGTTCGCATTGAGGGGCCTGACGAAGTCGGCAGCATTGGATCTGGGCCCACTCGGTATTCGAGTCAACGCGATTCTTCCAGGTGTTATCCGTACGCCGATGGTGTCGTACATCGTTGATGAGTACGAAGAGCGGCTGGCATCCGGGCTTCCACTCGGGCGCATCGGCGAACCGATGGACATCGCCAGCGCAGCGCTCTTCCTTGCGAGCGACGATTCTGCATGGGTGAGTGGTCTCGATCTCGCCGTTGACGGCGGCCAAATGGCCAGCACCCCGAAACTCTGAAGGATTGAAAATGGATCGCCTGAACCTCGTCGATCCGAGCCTCTATCTCGATGGAGTGCCTCGTGACTATTTCCGCTGGCTTCGTGACAACGATCCGGTTGCATGGCACGAGGAGCCCGATGGTCCCGGCTACTGGGTTCTCACCCGATTCGACGATGTGGTTGCTGCGAATCGAGATTGGGAGTTGTACTCAAATTCGCTCAAAGGTTCTTCCATTGAAGAAGCGCGTTCGGAAGAGGAACTTGTCGCTCGTCGGCGAATGTTCGTGAATCAAGATCCGCCGCAGCACACTCGCTACCGCAAACTTGTGAGTGCCGCATTTACGCCAGGGCAGATCCGTCGAATGGTGCCGCTTATCGAGCGAACATGCTCGCGTCTTGTGGATGGACTTCTTGACGGTGAGGTCCATGACTTTGTGCCAGTTGCAGAGGAACTCTCGTTTCAAATGGTCGCAACCCTTTTTGGGGTGCCTGAATCGGATTGGCCTGGCCTGATTGAAATCACACGAGTGATGGCCGATTTCCAAGACCCTGAAGTAAATCCGGGCTTAGCACCTCGGCCGGAGATGCAGCGCGACATTGCCAATTATGCACTTGGGCTCATCACTGATGTGCGCGCGAACCCGGAGAGTCACCATGGAGTTGTTGCCGACCTCGCTCGGGCTGAAATCGTCGACGAGGAAGGAACACACAAGTTGAGCGATGCCGAAATCGTCGGATTCTTTCCGGCGGTGCTGGTCGGTGGACTCAGCACAACTGCGCACACGATGACAGAGATGATTCACTCATGGGCTGAGTCGCCGGCGCTATTCGACGAGTGGCGCGGTCAGGAGTGCCCGTCAACCTTTGTCGAGGAGTTCTTGCGGTGGCGCGGCCCGGTTATGGCCTTTCGGCGAACAGCAACTCGTGATCATGAACTCCGGGGTCAAAGCATCGCGGCAGGTGACAAGGTGTTGCTGTCGTATGCATCGGCGAACCACGACGAACGTCATTTCGTTGCTCCGGAGGTGTTTGATCCCTGTCGAGACGAGCTCGACCATGTCGCTTTCGGCGGGGGAGGGCCGCATTTCTGTATTGGAGCTCAACTCGCTCGCATGGATCTGAAACTGGTGTTCAGTGAACTCCTTCGGAAGATCGGCACCGTCGAGTTAGCGAGTGAGCCCCAGCGGTTGCGGGCAAACCAATTCGCCGGATGGCTCCACTATCCAATTCGTGCAACTTCGACATGACCTCATCTGAGGTATCGGTCGACGAGCAGTCCATCTGCATCGGGTGTGGACTTTGCTGCGACGGAACGGTCGTTACGCATCTCGCCGTCCGAGATGAAAGTGACCTAGGTGCTCCGCTTCGTGGCCTCGGTGTAGAGATCATCGCTGCTGCGGATCCGCCGGTATTCGAACTTCCATGTCCCGCCGTTTGCGATGGTGTCTGCACGATTCACTCGCTGCACAGGCCGTCAGCATGCGCGCAGTTTGAGTGCTCGCTCTCTCAGGGGGTTCTCGACGGGAGAGTTGCGTTCGAAGAGGCTCGAATGTTGATCTCCGCAACACTGGCTCTGCGGGATGCCTATCGCAAAGGATCAGTGACGGCTGACGTGTTCGAGCAACACATTGACTCGGTCTTCCGGTGAAAGGCGACCGAGTCGACTCGATATCGAATCTCTAAGCGCGTTCGACGATCCGTAGAGGAAGTTGGCGGGGACCGCGAACCTGGCCCTGCGAGAATGTGGTCGGCTTCGAAGTGTTGAGTTCAAACTTCGTGTAGCGCTTCAGCCATTCTTCAAGAGCGACTGTCATCTCCATGCGGGCAAGGTTTGAACCGAGGCACCGGTGAATGCCGAGTCCAAACGCGCTGTGCCGGTTGATCTCGCGATCGATCAGTACCTCGTCAGCGTTATCGAAAGCCTTGGGATCGCGATTGGCCGCGGGGAAGCTGAGGAAGATCCAGTCGTCCTTCTTCATGGGGCAACCCTGGAACTCGAAATCGTCCTTGACGAGACGAGCCATTGAGACCGGAGCGTAGGCCCGAAGGAACTCTTCAACTGCTGAAGGAAGAAGTTCGGGATGGGCGACGAGGCGGGCGAGATCATCGGGGTTATTGGCGAGATGCCAGATAGAAGAACCGATGGCCGACCAAGTTGTGTCGATTCCGGCCACGATCAACAGAAGGATCGAACCAAAGACGTGTTCGTCGGAAAGCTTTTCGCCCATGATCTCGGCGTCGAGCAGATAACTGATGAGTCCGTCATCGGGGTTTTCGCGCCGTTCGACAATCGCTGGGACGATGTAGTCCTCGACAGGTTGGAACGCTTCAATTCGCTCCTCGGCGGGGAGGTCGACACCTTCAAGGACGATGCGAACAAATTCGCGGAACTGCTCGCCGTCTTCGGCTGGAAGTCCGCAGAGCTTCGCAATGAGGCCAACCGGGATGTGCTCGGCGTACTGGACACTCGCGTCGACGAGGTCGGCATCGCCCATTGCGTCGAGCAACTGGTTGCAGAGTTCTCGTGTGAAAGGTTCGAGTGCTGCAATTGGTCGCGGGGCGAAAGCGGGAAGCAGCAGTCGCCGAGCGATTTCGTGGAACGGTGGGTCCGAGGAGATGGGCGGCGCAACGCCGATTGGCGCCGGCAGGGCGTCGTCGCCTGGTCGACCGTTATTAATGACCACGGTGCGCGAAGTGAAATGTTCGGTGTCGTTTGCGATCGCCGCAACGGCGTCGTAGGTCATCGGAGCCCAGAGACCACCGTAACGGTCACTGTGGGCAACAGGACAACGTTCGCGAAGGTCGTCCATGATCGGGTAGGGATCGGCAACCCACGCTTCGTCGGTGTGGTCAAAGTCTGTTGCGAAATCTTCTACAGGAGGGTTGATCATGTTCAGTCGCCAATCGTGATCGCGAACTCGGGACAGTTGCCTGCCGCAAGCTTCGCCTTCGCCAGTTGTTCATCGTTGAGTTCGCCAGAGACAATCACAACGGCAGTGCCAAGATCGTCGCAATCGAAAAGGTCGGGGGCGAGGCTGTAGCAGCGGCCGTGGCCCTGACATTTCTCAGTATCGAGATGGATCTTCATGAATCTCCTATAACGCCGACTGTCCACAGTCTCGCATGGACAGTGCCGGAGGTACACGCCGGGCCGGCAAAGCAACAGTTGTATGCGTGTTTCTGCGAATCCGACCATGTTCGACGAGGCTGTCGATCAGGTCGCAACTTCTCCCTAGGTTTGCTGATTGACAGCGCATCCTGCTCACCGGTGCCCATCTTGGACTCCTCGATAGTGGACATTCGGCTCCCCAGAGGCGGCCTGGCCCGGAATGCGCTGGCGCAGCCGGCCATCCAAAGAAATTCGAGTTCGGTGTTGATTTGCATGGTTTTGGCGGCGAGTATCGTTTGATGGACTACCAAATATGTGACCTTGCGCCTTCTGATATCGGGGCCGCGGTGCGACTTCTCGAGGCGTTGCGAGCGGTGTCTGACAGCGCGCCGATCGAGATCGCTCAGTTCATCTCTGATGTGAACACTGGTGCAGTGGTTGTCGTGGCGTTGGCCAACGGTGCTCTCGTCGGTCTTGCCAGTGCGCGCGTTGCCGGCGATGGCGCGTGGACGCAACTGGTGGCGATCTCTCCTGAATGGCGCCACCGAGGCATTGGTTCGGCACTTGCGAGGGGCCTTGAGGATCGGTTGTTGCATGTGGGTGTGCGCAAGATTTCCGCGCTGCTCGGCCCCGGCGAGGTCGGCGAACGGGCATTTTTGAATCGTGGGTTTACCGCTACTGAGGGCATGGTGCTGTACGAGAAGTGCCTGTCGCTGGAACCGGGCGACGTGCGCGTCATCGACAAGTGGGGCGGCCAGATCCTCGACGGTGAGCTGTGGGACCTTGCTGCCGGTATGGAACGCGAAAAGACGCTGATCGATCAGCGGATCGTGGCGCCGCTGTCGGATCCAGCGCTCGCGGCGCAGATCGGTCTGCGTCCACCTGCGACCGCTCTCATGTTCGGACCCCCCGGCACCGGCAAGACCACCTTTGCCAAAGCCATGGCCGGTCGGCTCGGATGGCCTTTCGTTGAGCTGTTGCCTTCAAAGTTGTCGAGTGGCGAGGGGACCCTCGCGAACGAACTCCGTGAAGCGTTCCACGAGCTGGGCCAACTCGATCACGTGGTGATCTTCATCGATGAGTTCGACGAGATTGCACCCGCCAGAGAGAGCAGTCCTTCATCCGCAGGCGTGGTCAACGAGTTACTGAAGTCGATACCTGACTTTCGCCGCCGGCCCGGAAAGCTCCTGATCTGCGCGACCAACTTCGTCGAGACAATCGACCCCGCGGTGTTGCGTCCGGGACGGTTCGACCTCCTGATCGGCATCGGCCCACCCGACAAGACAGCACTGACCATGCTGTGGACTCAGGCGCTGGCCAGCATGACCCTCGCGAAAGGCGTCGACCCGTCGGTGCTTGCCGAGCGCTGCTCGGGCTTCACCCCCGGCGACGTAGATCTCGCTGCACAGCGCGCCGCCTCAGAGGCGTTCGCCCGGGCGAGGTCGACAACGCAATCTGCAGTGGTGACGGGCGCCGACCTGACCGACGCGATCGGCAGGACCAGGCCCTCGATCACTCCGCAGATGCTCGAGGCCTTCACGACCGAAGTGTCGAGGTTCGAGCGAGTCTGAGTGACGGGGCAGTCGCCTCATGGCTCAGACTCCGACTTCGGCGGGTTGTCTTGAACTGGGATGCAAAGCGATTTCCAAAGCTTTGGACATGCCACAGGGCGACATCTCAGACGTCGCCCTGTGGATAAAGTGCCTCGTAATTTTCCTACCTGTTAGAGGCCTTTTCCCTAAGACCTCTCGCAAGCTTCGCCTTCGCCAGTTGTTCATCGTTGAGGTCGCCTGCAACAACGACGACGGCAGTGCCGAGATCGTCGCAATCGAAAAGATCAGGGGCGAGGCTCTAGCAGCGGCGGTGTTCTTGACACTTCTCGGTATCAAGGTGGATTTTCATCGTGCCTCCATCGTCCTGATTTTCTCATCTTTCCACGCCAAGAGCATTATTGGGCAGGCAGCAGTGCGAAGACGCCCGAACTGAGTGAAAGAAGGAAGATTTCGCCGTTTGCGTCCTCCCCAAATCCCACGATTTTGCTGATGGGTAGGTCTACGAACGTGGTCTCTTTGGAGGTCGGATCGAAGAGAAAGATGCCTGATTCGGCGAAGTCGGCGAAGAGGTATAGGCCCTGCAATTCCTTGATGGCGGAGCCTCGGTAGACAAAACCACCGATGGCAGAAGAGCCACCGAGGTTGTCCCATTCGTGGACTGGGTCAGTGAGCGTGGCCACAGTCGATCCGCTGAAAGCTTCACTGCCCTCTTTGATATTCCATCCAAAGTTCGCTCCCAATTCGCTCCCTGAAACTCTGTTGATTTCTTCCTTCGAGTTTTGACCGACGTCGGCGATCCAGAAATCTCCGGTGCCTCGATCAAGAGAGAATCTCCACGGGTTACGTAGACCGAGGAATGCGATTTCCGGAGCGGCGGAATCTGATTGGAGGAACGGGTTGTCGGAGGGAATGAGATACGGGGTGGTTGAACCCGGGGGAGTGGGCGTGATGCGAAGAATCTTCCCGAGGAGGCTTGCTGTGTTCTGGCCGTGCCCAAGCGGATCTCCACTCGCGCCGCCATCACCGAGACCAATCAGCAGATTGCCTGCGTCGTCGACGAGCAACTGTCCGCCATTGTGATTCGAATAGGGCTGCTCGACGAACAGCACCGTTCGCGTTGTTGTGCGATCGGGTCGACCATCTTTGATTTCAACGGCGACAATGTTGGTGTTGCCATTGAGGTCAGTGAAGTGGGCGTAGAGCTCATTTCCATCTCGTGAGAATGCAAGGCCGAGTAACCCGCGTTCACCCGTACCCGTCGTTTGGTCGCGAAAGGAGATGAATTCAGAAACACTTTTGCTCGCAAGATCAATGCGACTCACTTCGCCCTTCTGCGAGGCGACGTAGATAATTGAAGAGGGTTCGCCGGGTCTGATGGTGAACGCTGTTGGGGATTCGACGTCGGCGACAAGTTCACTGGTGATCGACCGCGAAATGCCAGATTCCGGGGTGACGTTTGTGGATTGAGTCGAGCCGCAGGCAGCGGTAACGACGAAAGACAAGCAGACGATGAGAATGAAGGCGATCCGACTGAACGACTTCACTGACTGTTGCTTTCGACTCGACGGAAGTGCGTCAATGACCGCTGATTTCGTCATCGTGGCCTGGCCGTGTCTTTGCTGTGCTGATCAGCCACCAACATGGAGGGGACCATAGCGGTCGATTGCCGATCAACAACCGCGCCGCCGGAGAGTTTGCAAGCCAAGTATTGGCCGTGTCTGCAGAGGAGATGCCTGCCAAAACCTCGTTGGTGGAGCTGGGGGGAATCGAACCCCCGTCCGTCTGGTGAGAACTGTCCGCGCTACGACCATCCCCGAGTCAGTGGCTTACGGCAACCACACCGCCGGGTCGGATGAGGCCGAAACCTCGCCGCCGGATCTTTCTCCGATGCCAACGGTCTTTCCCGTCGTCAGCCTTCTTTCAGGCTGTCACCCTCCGCTTCTGTTGCCGGGCTGCGGAGAGCAGGCCCCGTGCGCCATTACTGGTCACGATTTCTCTCTACCGTCTGAGTGATCAGGCGGCGAGAGTCAACTGCTCATCGGCGGTTGATTTTGTGCCCCCGTTTAAGGAGTCTGAGGCCACTCCGGTCGCACGATCCAGCCTTCGGTCCCGACGTCGAAACCGATCAGCCCCTGATCGTCACTGCTCAGTTGCGGACAACAGTGCTGCCCGCACCATCAACAGATGGCCCAAGACTACCGGCGGAGTGCGACAGCGCACCATTGAGAAGTCGCGTCAGGCCAGATCGCCGGTGAATTTGGTGGGTTGTTGTGTCTTTCATCGAGCAAATGAATTACTTGGCGAGGCGCTGAAAGAACGGAACCACATACGGAACCGACGCCTTTCCGGCCTTCATGTGATCAACGCCATCCATCACTTGTTCTGTCGCTTGAGTGTTTCCCATAGCGACATACATCGCAGTCAGTTCAGTCGTTGTCGAGGGCGTGATGATTTTGTCTGCTGTTCCCTGGGTGAGAAGCAGTGGAACGGTGATTGGGGATTGAGCTGCGGTGTTGAGCGCGAACTGATTCGACCATGGAGCGGTGGTTGCTGGGTCGGCGCTCCACATCCGTCCCTTAAGGATGAGGTCGTCGATGCCTAACTCAATATCGCTCAGACGAGATCCGCCAATCACGCACTTCTCACTCACCGCGTGAACCCGTTCGTTAAGCGAGGGTTTCACAACAGTTGCTTCGTCGTAACCAAAGATGTCTGACCACGACACGACCGCATAGGAACCAAGGACCGATCCAGCAACAGTGTCCTTGTCCGCCTGAAAGAGCGGAACGAGCAAACCAGCAGGTGCGGCAGCGGCAACGCCAAGAAGCTGCAACTCAGGCGCGTAACTTGCGGCCATCTGACCAGCGAAGAGCGCAGCCTGGCCGCCTTGTGAATGTCCGAAGACGAAATAGTTCGAAGATGCGCCGGTTTCGTTCATATTGCGTGCTGCGCGAACAATGTCGATTGTTCCCTGCGCCTCGCTCGCGCCAACGAGGTACGGATGCATGCCGTCAGTGCCAAGCCCCTGGTAGTCGGTCGCGACAACGACCCAGCCAAGGTTGAGGAAGTCAGCAAGACCCTGCACATCGTCGTAGGGCTTTGGTGATCGTGACGGCGCGCAAGGATCCTCGATGCCTGTTGTCGGATGCGCCCAACTCACAACGGGCCGCCCACCCGGCGGCACCGGGCCGGTAGGAGCAAACACCATTCCGCTAACGACGATCGGTTCACCGTTGATTCCGGTTGAGGTGTAGAGAACCCGCCACGCTTGTGACTCAGGGAACGGCGCATTCATCGTTTCGAATCGAATGATCGTGCCGGGTACATCCGCTGGGATCGCTGACGGCGTGTCGTAAAACGAAGCGTTGAAAGCGTTCGACGACCTCGTTGCGCAGGAAACGAGAACGAGCATCGTGAGGGCAACTGCCGTAAGAAGTGCGAATTTGGAACGCATGGTCAACCTCACCGAGAAAGTGATGCGAGGCTAATAGTCATCACTCCACTCCGGGGGTAAGGGGACACCACATGGGCAAGCATTCCTACGACATTGAGGCAGTTTCAACGGCGCCGATCGAACTCGTCTTCGAAGTGATTGCCGATGCTCCGGGATGGTCACGTTGGAATAAGTCAATTGGCCGCGCATCGTGGGAGGTTGAAGGCGATCCTGCTCCATGGGGAATCGGCGCCGTCCGCGCTCTTGGTGCGAAGAGCGGCCCCCTTTCAAAGGAGCGAATTGTCGAATTCAATGCTCCTACCCATCAGGCATACGAGATCGTGTCGGGTCCGATGCCAGTAAAGGGTTATCGAGCCGATGTACGCCTCAGGTCAACGCCCGAAGGCGGAACCCACATCTCATGGAAGGGCTCGTGGACGACACGGGTACCTGGCGTCTCGGGTTTCCTCACCAAAATGGTGCGCGGTTTCGCAACTGGCGCTGCGCGCGAAGCGGAGCGGCTTCAACAAAAGTCGAGTTAACGGATCGCTGAAATTTGCTCGATGGCGAGACGGAAATTTCCGACCTGTCCATCGATGAGGTAGATGCCGATCTGCTCGATAGTTGAAGGGTCAAGAGCCGAACTCGGTGTTATCGGGCTTAGGAAGCGGTTCACTGGTGCAAACGAGTTGATGGGAATCGCAACGACAGTTCCGTTGCTGCCTTCAGAAGTACTCGTCGGTGTGAACCGGGCAATCCATCGGTCTTGTCCAGATTTACCCGCCCGAAGTTGCATGACATACGTGCGGCCATCGCCGACTGCCGTGATGCCCAACGCGTTGGCTCCTGCTGCGCGCTCGCCAAGACTCTGATCGGCAGGGCCGAGGGTGGACGTGAACCCCCCGTTTCGTTCTGTTGTCATCATCCCGGAAAACAACAGTGCGCCGGATCCATTGGTCTCTACCCACGTTGTCGTGCTCGCAGAAATGCCGCCCATCACTGAGTCATCAACACTCGACCACCCGTTCACTGATTGCGGAGTAGCGAACTCGAACAGCACACTGGTTGTTGGCGCCGGTGAAGGTGCGGTTGTGGAGGTCACGGGAGGCGGCAACTCTGTAGTGACTGAACTTTCAGTCGACGGGGACGAACCGGTTTCCGAACTGCAGGAGTTGAGAAGGAACACGCACAAGAGTGCGAGTGCGGCGGCCAAGGTGCTTTTTCGCATGTCAGTCCTCACCGCGTTTTCGTGACCTGCCAAGCGCCTGGTCGGCCTCACGCTTTGCCTCGCGCTCGGCAATGGCTTGACGTCGGTCGCCCTTCGTGCGGCCTCGAGCAAGTCCTAGTTCGATCTTTGCTCGACCGCCTGAGAAATAGAGAGACAACGGCACGATCGAAAGTCGTTCGAGATCGACGCGCATTCGCCAGCGTTCGATCTGTTCGCGATGTAACAGCAGTTTGCGTTTGCGATCGGGTTCCGCGAGATCGTGAACGCCGCTCGTCCCCCAAGGGGCGATATGCATGCCGATGAGCCACGCTTCGCCTTGGTCGAAGCGAGCAAACGCTTCTTTTATTTGTACCTGTGCTTCGCGTAATGACTTCACTTCTGATCCGCGCAGCACGAGACCGGCCTCGACTGTGTCGAGAACCTCGTAGTCGTGGCGAGCCGACCGATTGGTCGCCACAATTCGCTTCGCGTTCGGATCATCGGTGGTCGCCATGAGAACTCATCAGGCTACCGGTGACGTGAGTTGATCGTCAGCCGCCGGTTAATGGCGCACCAGGGATGGGCACACGACAGCCGCCGTCGACATCGAGCACCTGATTGAGTCGTCCTTGTGAAACCCACATGCCGACGCAAAGACCCAGATCAACAATCTCCGTATCGGTGAATGACGCGCGCATGCGATTCCAGAACGGATCGTCCATAGAAAGGTGATCGCGTGCGAATCGCTCTGCGAAGTCTGCAGCCAGTAATTCACGCTCGCTAAAGCCTTCCCATGATGCATCGCCTACGTGGCTGTAGAACTCTTCGTCGATCAGGTCGGCTTCGCCAGCGCGTGCAGGCGCATCGCGACCGGAGCGCCAGCCGAGACATAACTGACACTCATTGATTTGAGCGATACGAATCCGTGCTGCTTCAAATTCGCGCAATGGAAGCACTGAATTTTCGTAGACAGCTGCAGAAAACTGCGCTGCGGGAATGGACAGGCCCGGGGCTGCGGCTGTCCATACGTGCATGAGTGGGTCTGATCCTTCAGGGACAGAGATACGAGGCATGGCGACACGCTATGACGCGACAGCCGAACACGCGTGCCGAATGGGCAGAGCGGTAGCCTCTCCCCGTGCTTCAACTCTCGTCTGCGCTCCTCAACGACCTTCTTGCACATCTCTCCGACGGTCTTCCTGACGAGGCCTGCGGATTGATCGGCGGTACACCGGGCGCCGATGGAGAACCGTGCGTCGTCGATGCTTGGTATCCAAGTCCCAACCGGGCGTCTTCGAGTCGGGTCTACACAATCGACCCAAAGGTGCACCTGCAGGCCGACCGCGACGCAGAAGATCGCGGCGCCGAACTCGTCGGAGTCGTCCACTCTCATACTCATTCCGACCCCTATCCGTCGCCGACCGATGTCGCCCAGGCGCCTGATCCGGCATGGCACTACGTCATTGTCTCGTTCCGGCTGGGCCAACCGATGCTGCGGTCGTATCGGATTCTCGAGGGCAAGATCACCGAAGAACCCGTTCTGGTGCTGGAGCAGTAGAATCCAGACCTCTTGGGTCGACATTTGCCCCTCGGGTCGTCCACAATGGTGGCTCGGTTTGAATCCCCCCTTTACACCGCTTCTTCAGAGGTCCTCGATGGCTGTTTACTCCTCGGTACTCGACATAATCGGCAACACGCCGATAGTCGACGTCTCGGTACTCAGCCCGAACCCGAATGTGCGCATCCTCGGGAAGATGGAAAGCCAGAACCCGGCGGGTTCGGTCAAGGACCGCATCGCGTTGGCGATGGTTGAAGACGCCGAAGCCGACGGAACCCTTACGCCTGGCAAGACCATCATCGAACCTTCGTCGGGAAACACCGGCATTGCGTTGGCGATGATCGCCCGCATCAAGGGCTACCCGATCAAGATCGTGCTTCCTGAGAATGTGTCGATCGAGCGTCGCCAACTGCTCGAGATTTTTGGCGCTGAAGTCATCTTGTCGCCTGGCTCCGAGGGGTCGAACGGAGCCGTAAAGCGCGCGATCGAATTGGCCGAGCAGCATCCGGAATGGGCGTTTCTCTATCAGTATTCGAATGAAGCGAATCCGCAGGCGCATTACGACACAACTGGCCCTGAAATCTGGGCCGATGTTCCCGAGATCACACACTTCGTTGCTGGTCTTGGAACTTCAGGAACCCTCATGGGTGTCGGTACGTTCCTCAAGGAAAAAAACCCAAGCATCAAGATCCTTGCGGTTGAACCTCCACTTGGCGAGAGCGTTGAAGGACTGCGCAACCTCGACGAGGGATACATCCCGCCGGTCTATGAAAAGTGGGGCGGGCCAGAACTTCTCGATGGCAAGCGCATCGTTCGTCCTCGAGAATCAATCGAATACACGCGACTTCTTGCTGAAAAGTGCGGCATCTTTTGTGGCATTTCGGCTGGTGCTGCCCTTGCCGGTGCTGTTCGTGTGGCGTCGCAGATCGAGTCCGGCACAATCTTGTTCATCGTTTGCGATGGCGGCTGGAAGTACCTCTCTACTGGCGCATGGACTGACGACATCGACGACGTCGTCGATCGCGCGTCAAAGATCATCTACTTCTAGACACGCCCTATCGAGGTGGAGTCGGGGAGTACCCTCAGACTGTGGATTCCCGGCCGATCGGCATGTTCGACAGCGGTTTCGGCGGCCTCACTGTGGCCCGTGCACTCATCGACCTCATGCCCAACGAGGATCTGGTCTACGTCGGCGATACCGGTCGCTATCCCTATGGTCCCCGGGATCTCGATGAAGTACGGGACTTTGCCCTTGAAATCACCGAGCACTTACTGAGAAATCACGACGTTAAGATGGTGGTCGTCGCCTGCAATACCGCGTCAGCTGCAGCGCTTGATGAGTTGAAGAAGATCACTCCGGTGCCGGTCATTGGCGTTATCGAACCGGGTGCAGTCGCACTTCTCGATGCAACACGAAATGGGCGCGTCGGAGTCATCGGAACAGTCGGAACGATTGGTTCGGGCGCCTATCAGCGAGCAGTTGCGCAGCAGAGTTCTGCCGTCGAATTGTCGTGTGCAGCGTGCCCAGGATTTGTCGAGTTTGTTGAACGCGGTGAAACCGATTCAGAGCAAGTTCACGTTCTCGCTGAGCGACTTTTGGCGCCACTTGTAGATGCCGGTGTCGATTCGCTGCTGCTTGGTTGCACGCACTACCCATTCCTTGCTCGAACGATTTCCGACGTGATGGGACGCGAGGTGGTCCTGGTCGATTCGGCAGATGCCACTGCGTTCTGTGTGAGCGACATGCTTCGCGAGGCTGATGCGCTCCGGGGCGATTCAGATCGTGGGGGAGTCCATCGCTTCGAGTCTTCTGGCGATATCGAGGCGTTCCGGGCCCTAGGCCGTCAACTTCTGGGTCCCGAACTCGATGAAGTCGCTGCGATTACCTGGCCTGAATCAAGCGACTAGGCACAGGTTCGCTGCATTGACGGTGGTGCCTGCGGTGCTATTGTCTACCAATCCTGTCGAAATGGTCGTGAATGGTGTTCACGACCAGTAACCACTGAAAAGGTCATCGAGTGACGACGCTCACCCATCTACAGCGCCTCGAGGCCGAGAGTATCCAGATCTTTCGGGAAGCCGTTTCCGAAAGCGAGCGACCGGTCATGCTCTATTCGGTTGGCAAAGACAGTTCGGTGATGTTGCATCTCGCGCTGAAAGCCTTTGCGCCTTCGCCGCCTCCGTTCCAACTCCTGCATGTGGACACCACGTGGAAGTTCCAGGAGATGTACGCATTTCGTGATCAACTCGTAAAAGATCGGGGCATCGATCTATTGGTCCATCGCAATCCCGAATGTGTGGAACGCGGCATCAATCCCTTCGACCATGGGTCGGCAACTCATACCGATATGTGGAAGACCGAAGGTTTGAAACAAGCACTTGATCTTTACGGTTTCGATCTCGCCTTTGGTGGTGCTCGCCGCGACGAAGAGAAGTCGCGAGCAAAGGAGCGGATCTTCTCGATTCGTTCTGCGCAGCACCGGTGGGACCCAAAGCAGCAACGACCCGAACTTTGGAATCTCTACAACGCCCGCAAAGCTCCAGGCGAGAGTGTGCGGGTATTTCCGATTTCGAACTGGACTGAACTCGACATTTGGCAGTACATCCATCGCGAACAGATTCCGATTGTTCCGTTGTATTACGCGGCCAAGCGCCCCGTGGTCGAGCGCGATGGTGCGCTCATCATGGTTGACGACGATCGCATGCCGCTTAATCCCGGCGAAGAACCAACGATGCGCAGCGTCCGATTCCGCACCTTGGGTTGCTATCCGCTCACCGGTGCTGTCGAAAGCGAAGCCGACACGCTTACCGGCATCATTCAAGAGATGTTGCTCACCACGAGTTCCGAGCGTCAGGGTCGCGTGATTGATCACGACTCCAGTGGTTCGATGGAAAAGAAGAAGCAAGAGGGGTACTTCTAATGGCGCACGCAGCAGACGACCTCCTCGAAACTGATATCGATGCGTATCTCGATCGCCATGAACACAAGTCCATGCTTCGCTTCATCACCTGCGGAAGTGTCGACGACGGCAAAAGCACGCTCATTGGGCGCCTTCTCTATGACTCAAAGCTTGTTTTTGAAGATCATCTTGAAGCGCTTGAGGCTGACTCGAAAAAGGTTGGCACGCAGGGAGGAGAACTCGACTTCGCGCTGCTTGTCGATGGTCTCGCCGCTGAACGTGAACAAGGCATCACGATTGATGTTGCCTATCGATTCTTTTCTACTGAACGACGCAAGTTCATTGTTGCCGATACGCCGGGTCACGAGCAGTACACCCGCAACATGGTCACCGGTGCATCAACTGCCGATCTCGCCGTAGTGCTCATTGATGCACGCAAAGGCGTGCTTACCCAAACGCGACGTCACAGTTTCTTGGTTTCTCTTCTCGGTATTCGCCACGTTGTGTTGGCTGTCAACAAAATCGATCTCGTCGATTACTCGCAAGAAGTTTTTGAACAGATTGATCGCGATTACCGAGAGTTCGCGGCGCAAATAGGCTTGAACGACATCACCAGCATTCCGATGTCCGCTCTTCAGGGCGACAACATCACCGAGGTCGGGCAAAACTTGCCTTGGTATTCCGGCCTACCACTTGTCTCGTACCTTGAAAACGTCCAGGTCGACAACGAGACGCAGTCGCTTCCGTTCCGTATGCCGGTGCAATGGGTGAACCGCCCCGATCTCGATTTCCGTGGTTTCTCAGGCCAGATCGCTGGCGGCACCGTTCATCCAGGCGATTCGATACGCGTTCTGCCGTCTGGCCGAGCAAGCACCGTCGACCGAATTGTCACGTTCGACGGCGATCTTGAAGAGGCGGTTGCCGGACAATCGGTCACCATCACACTCGTCGACGAGATCGACATCAGCCGTGGCGATGTCCTGGCGACGTCGCTCGCTCCGCCAGCGGTCGCCGATCAGTTTGAGGCGCACATTGTCTGGATGGACGACCACGAGATGCTTCCCGGTCGTCCGTACCTTCTTAAAATCGGCGCACGAACCGTTAGTGCGACATTGGCGCAGCCGAAGTACAAGGTGAACGTCAATACGCTCGAACATGTCGCCGCCCGCACGCTTGAACTCAATGAGATTGGCGTGTGCAATATCAATCTGGATCGTCCGATTCCATTCGATCCGTACGACGAGAACCGCGATATGGGTGGGTTCATCCTCATCGATCGTTTTACCAACGCGACCGTCGCTGCTGGGCTCCTTCACTTCGCATTACGTCGTTCCGACAACGTGCACTGGCAAGCGATTGAGGTCGATAAGAACGCTCACTCCCTGCAGAAGGGACAGAAGCCCTGTGTCGTGTGGTTTACGGGCCTGTCCGGCTCCGGCAAGTCGACAATTGCCAACATCGTTGAACAGAAACTTCTCGAACAAGGTCGCCATACGTACCTGCTCGACGGAGACAACGTTCGCCACGGACTGAACAAAGACCTCGGGTTCACCGATGCGGATCGTGTCGAAAACATTCGCCGCGTCTCCGAAGTTTCGGGACTCATGGTCGATGCCGGTCTGATCGTCCTTGTTTCGTTCATCTCACCGTTTGCCGCCGAACGACAGATGGCCCGCGAACGCTTGGACGATGGTGAATTCATCGAGGTGTATGTGAAAACCCCGATTGAAGTTGCCGAGGAACGCGATCCCAAGGGCTTGTACCTCAAGGCCCGTCGAGGCGAACTCGCAAACTTCACCGGAATCGATTCGCCCTACGAAGCCCCGGAAGCCCCGGAGCTCACCGTCGATACGACCTCGTTACCGCCAGAAGCTGCAGCCGACACGATCATCGGTTACTTGCGCCAACGCGGTTTCATCGACTGAGACTCAGTGAGTCAAGAACCGTTACGTATGACGCGATTCAGTCTCGGTCCGATACTCCGACGCCAGGTCGGCAATCGGACCGGGGAGAGACCCGTCGGCGAGATCGGCAATGGTGACAACTTCGAGTACTCGCCGAAGGCTTGCACGCACGGCCATCCAAACGGTGGGTAGTTCCGCTGCGGCGCCGGTGTGGGTCATTGAGCTAAGGCTTTGATCGCGCACAGTGGCGAGCGGTCCATCGATTGCTCGGAAGATGTCAGCTAATGAAATCTCGTTCGCGGGGCGAGTCAGGACAAAGCCGCCTTCGGGCCCACGTTGGCTGCTCACCAAACGAGACCGCTTGAGCTCAGTCATGATTCCTCTGAGAAATTTGAGCGGAATTCCCTGAGCGACAGCAAGCTCCTCGGCTGTGACAGGACCCTCGCCCCTGCTGGCCAACTCGGCCATGGCTCGGATCGCGTAGTCGACGCTCGCAGGAATACGCATATATGCATTCTCGCATGGAACGGGAGAGCCGGTGTTGTTCGCTCTGCATGTCGAAAGCAGAGTCCCGCTAGCGTTTGAAGATGCTCGTCACCGTTCTCGGATGCTCAGGGAGTTACCCGGGTCAGGACTGCCCTTGTAGCGGTTACCTCATACAGGACGGCACTTCGAATGTTTTGGTTGATCTAGGTCCAGGCTGTCTGAGTTCGCTCCAGCGTCACATCGCGCTTTGCGATGTGACTGCCGTTGTCTTGTCCCATTCCCATGCAGACCACTGGAGTGATCTTGCTGGTCTGCACGTGGCATCTCGGTATCGGTATGAACGTGAAGGGCTTCCGGTGTGGGGGACTGCCGAAACACGCTCGATCGCGTCCCTTGTCCCCGGAAATCTTGAACCAACCTTCGAATGGAACGTCACAGGTGACGGCGACGAGTTCGCAATAGGTTCACTGCGTTTCCGGCTCGAACGCACCGATCATTACGTAGAGACTCATGCCATGCGGATCGAATCCACGAGCGGAGGTTCGATGGTCTATTCCGCTGACACTGGTCCTGAATGGAGTATCGAGAATTTGGGACGTGGTGTGGACCTCGCATTGGTCGAGTCCACCTACGAGACCGACGAAGAAGCAGAAGGAATGAAGCATCTTTCGGCGCGCGCTGCTGGTGAAATGGCGCGCGCTGCCGGAGCAAAGCGTTGCGTACTGACGCACTTTTGGCCCGATTCGGATCTATCGGTGCACTCCCGGAACGGAGAATCGGCCTACGGTGCTCCAGTTGCACTCGCATCCCCCCACGAGAGGTACCAACTGTGAGACCAGACGGACGACGCCCAGATGAACTTCGCGATGTTTCGATAGAGCGCGACTTCACCGACGCTGCCACCGGTTCGGCCCTGATTCGTTTTGGCCGAACGATCGTGCTTTGTACTGCTTCGATCGACGAAAGCGTTCCCCGTTGGATGAAGGGCTCCGGCAAGGGATGGGTCACCGCCGAATACTCAATGCTGCCCGGTGCTTCTCCTGAGCGTATTCGTCGCGAGGTAAGTAAGGGATCGCCTTCGGGTCGAACCCACGAGATCCAGCGACTCATCGGACGTTCGTTGCGCGGTGTCTGCGATATGGAAGCGCTTGGTGAGCGTCAGGTTGTTGTCGACTGCGATGTGCTTCAGGCCGATGGCGGAACTCGTACGGCTTCGATCACAGGCGCTTACGTGGCGTTGCACGACGCGCTCACTCGCGCTGTTCAAGCCGGGAGCATCTCGAAGCATCCACTCACCGAAGCGTGTGCCGCGATCTCTGTGGGAATCGTCGATGGAGCGCCGTTGCTTGACCTCCCCTACGTCGAAGACTCTGCAGCCGAAGTTGACATGAATGTTGTGATGACAGAGAGCGGCCGGTTCCTCGAAGTTCAGGGAACAGCAGAGGGCATGAGTTTCAGTCGTGGTGAGCTTGATGAACTCCTCGGACTTGCCGAAGGCGGCATCCGCGAACTGTTCACCATGCAGAAACTGCTCCTCTCCAACCCGCCGCCTCGTCGGGACTGAGCACTGTGGGCGGTCGGCGCCTCGTCTGTGCGAGCGCGAATCCCGACAAAGTGAGCGAGATCAACGAGATCCTCGCATCGTGCGGCGTCGTTCTTGAACCGCGTCCAGACACAGTTCCCGATGTTGACGAGAACGCTGAAACGCTCGAAGGGAACGCCCGCCTCAAAGCCCTCGCAATCGCGAATGCGACCGGCAGCGCGTCGCTTGCAGACGATACGGGCCTTGAAGTCGACGCTCTCGACGGTGCACCAGGGGTTCGTTCAGCGCGCTACGCCGGTGAACCGAGTGATTCAGTTGCGAATATCGCAAAGCTCCTTAGAGAACTCGAACTCGCAGGAGCGAAAACGCCGCAAGAACGACGCGCAAGCTTCCGTACCGTGGTTCTGGTGAGGTGGCCCGATGGTTCCGAAACCATCGCCGACGGAGTTGTTTCCGGTGTCATCGCTTCTGAACTCAGAGGCGACGGGGGATTCGGATACGACCCCGTATTCGTTCCTGACGATGGCGATGGTCGAACATTCGCTGAAATGAACTCCTCAGAAAAGCATGCGATCAGTCATCGGGGTCGGGCACTGCGAGCATTGGCGCTGAAATTGTCATGACCTACCCCTCGGAACCTCCGCTGCCGCCGCACGCGCAGCCGCCAACGACGCCACCACCGCCACAACCGACCTCGGTTATTCCAAAACCCTCCGTCATTCGTTGGGGGCTCGGAGATGTCCTTATTGGTCTCGCTCTTTGGCTCGTCGGTGGAATCGTTGCGTCGATCGTCATACTCACAACCGGCGATGGCTCCGATACGTCGCTCACGGAATTGAGTCTCGGGGCACTCACGATCAGCCTCGTGTGCGGTTGGCCGGGGTTTCTTGGTTGGCCTGTCGTCGCAACCTATTGGAAGGGGCAGCGCAGCCTTCGGCTGGACTTTGGCCTTGATGTTCGGCCGATTGATCTCGCGTGGGGTCTGCTCGGGGGATTCGTTGCGCTGGTGCTCTCTTCACTTGGCGGAATTATTTGGATGTTGATTTCCAGCGATCCATCCCCATCGAATACGGAGTTCCTTCCGACGAAACCCAGTGTGTTGACGGCGTTCGTCATTTTCTTTCTCGTCGCAATCTGCACGCCGATCGTCGAGGAGTTGTTCTTCCGGGGACTCTTCCTTCGGGCCCTCGGCCGACGCTGGAATCTGGCGACTGGCGTCATCATCTCGTCTCTGGTCTTTGGTTTGTTCCATGCCCAAGGCGGCACGTGGGGTCAGGCGGCGTTCATCGTGGGAGTTACCGCCACCTACGGGGCTGTCTTCGCCCTCCTCGTGATTCGCGCCGATGGTCGGTTGGGCCCGTCAATCCTCGCTCACATGTGTGTGAACGCCGTCGGGGTGCTCGGAGCGCTCTACCTCTAATCCGGCGCAGAGCGCGTCGGAGATGCCAGTTGGCCCTGTAGCCTGCCGAAGTCGGTTCTTAGAGCCGGCCCCAGTCCGTTGGAAGGAGCCCGATGTCGAATCCCCCGATCGCACCGCAGGTGGCTATGGCCGCCTCCATCGCAGACCCGGGAGCAGACATCTTCCGCATGCTCCTCAAGGACCGCATTGTGGTCCTCGGGAGTGATGTCAATGACACCGTTGCCAATCAGATCGTTGCCCAGTTGCTCTACCTCGAGGGTGAAGACCCGGGGAAAGACATCTGGCTTTACATCAATTCACCAGGCGGTTCAATCACTGCTGGTATGGCCATCTACGACACGATGCAGTTCATTACCCCTGATGTCGGAACCATTTGCATGGGGCTCGCTGCCTCAATGGGACAGTTCCTCTTGTGCGCCGGTGCCGCAGGCAAGCGTCATACGCTTCCGCACGCTCGCATCATGATGCATCAGCCCCTCGGCGGTGTTCAGGGTCAAGCTTCTGACATCGCTATTCAGGCTGAACAGATGGCGTACATCAAGCGCCTCATGGCGGAGCGGATCTCGTTCCACACAGGTCAGGCCGTTGATCAGATCGAAATCGACTCAGAGCGCGACCGTTGGTTCACCGCTGAGCAGGCGAAGGCCTATGGCATCGTCGACAACGTCATTGTGAAGCGCGGCGAACTCCTCTAAAGCGGCTCCAGTTGGTTCTACGTCGTTTTCGGTTGGTCGAACCAT
>JBIIVE010000112.1:0-5708 GCA_044339605.1 Acidimicrobiales bacterium | reverse complement strand
AACTTCAACGAATACGCGGCACTCGCTCAAGTTGCCAAGCAAGCGGAAATGCCCTTGTTCACACATATCCGTTATTCCTCGCCTGGACCCGCAGGAAAGAGCTCACTCGACGCGATTGACGAAGTGCTGAATGTCGCTCGACAAACTGGCGTCTCGTTGCATGTCGATCACATTCCCTCGATGGCAACACATGTGATGCCTGAAGCCATTGCGAAAATCGATGCTGCCCGCAGCGAGGGTCTCGATGTCACCGGATGCTTCTACCCCTACACCTTCTGGGGCACGTATCTCGGATCTGCCCGCTTCGCTGGCGACTGGCAGTCACGATTCCGCATCTCCTACAACGACCTTCAACTCGCAGGCTCGTCTGAACGCCTCACGCCCGAATCGTTCAAAAAATATCAAGCACAAAACAAACTCGTGGTCGCCTATGCGATACCGCAAGAGGATGTCAATGCCGCGCTCAGCGCGCCATGGTCGCTGGTTGGCTCCGACGCGATCCCTGAGTCGTCGAACAACAACCATCCCCGCGGTGCCGGTTGTTTCTCTCGCCTCCTCGGACCTTATGTGCGCGATATGGGTGCGCTTTCACTGATGGACGCACTTGCGAAGTGCACGATCCTTCCGGCTAAGCGCCTTGATGCCCGCGTCCCGATGCTCGCCCGCAAAGGTCGACTTCAAATGGACGCAGATGCCGACATCACCATTTTTGATCCTGCAACGATCGCCGATACATCAACCGTCGAGAAGCCGGCGCAGATGTCTCAGGGCATTTCCTATGTTCTCGTTGCCGGGGCCGTCGCCAAAGACCCGAGCGGCGTCAAGCGCGACAGTCGCGGAGGCCGTGCCATCACTGGTCAACCCGCGTAGTTGAACGGGCCGTCACTCGTTCGCTGATTACTCGTCCGGAGAACGGGGACTTTGCGTTCATCTGCCGTTCATCTCGTTATGGCTCATGGGCTATTGTACGAAGAACATCTATTCTTCTTCGAAACAGGGCGCACTTTTGCCCGTTAGCAATTGGGGTTCCGCCATGGTCAAAGTCAGTCGTCAACGCTCTGCAGAGCTGCGAATCGAATTACTTGATGCCGCTGCTGCGGAACTCCGACGGGTGGGCTACGACGCAATGGCGCTCACAACCGTTGCCGGCAACTGCGGACTCGCCACTAGCGCCATCTACAACCGCTTCCCCACGAAAGAAGCCCTTGTCGATGCTCTCCTCAAGGAACGGATTGAACCCGTTCTTGGAGCGCAAACCGATGCAGAGGCTCTCGCTTTCTGGTCAGGTTCAGACGAACCGCCCAAACTCGACTTCGGACAACTTGGTGTCGTTGCCGAACTCCTCTTGGCAGCGCGACACACCCCGTCTCTCCGTGAGTCGGTCTACGGGTTTCTCCGCCGTCGAACCGCGGTCGCGGCAGCCGAACGCGAAAAAGCAGCGGCAAATGGTGACGCACGAAACGATCAAGACCCCCGAGTCCAGGTACTGATGCGTGCTGCCACATGGGTTGGCTCCTACTTCTTTGGCTTAGTGAGCGAGCCACCGAAACGCGGAGAGAAAGCGCTTAACGCGTACACGCGGATGATTGTCATGAACGTCCCCTTCTCAACTCCGCTTCCTCCTCAAACCCGCCTTAAGACACGCACAGCCCCGAAAGTTCCCAGCGTTGTCCACGACGACCAGGACAAGATTTATGTCGCCCTCGTCGATTCAGCAGCCGAAGTTTTTGCCGAAATGGGTTATGAAGCTGCCGCAGTGGCAGATATAGCGCGCCGTGCCCAACTCACGACCGGCGCTATCTACAACCGATTCGCGGGCAAGGCGGGCCTCATGAACGAGGTCATCGCCACCAAACTTGGTCCGGACGTTGAGATACTCGGCGTTCATCTGGTTCAAGCACTCGCTTCGTCTTCTTCAATTTCCAAACCAGCGCTCAGCGAATTCATCCTTCGCGTCAATAGCGATACCGGTGACAACAGCCGTGGACTCCGACTCGCTGCTCGCGATGCAGCACGGCACGAACCTGAAGTCGCTGCGGTCGTGGGTCCACTCCAAGACGCAACTCTTGCTGCCATGGCGGATTTCGTGAGAAATGCTCAAGGCGAAGGTCTGATCCGTTCCGACATCGACGCTGAAGTTGCGGTGTGGTTTTGGTCGGTAAACCCAATGGGAGCAGGACTCGTAGGTGCAGCCTTCCCTGAAATCCCTCTGGATGCATACGGTTCGTTCTACGCAACGGCGATGGAGATTCTGCAGACTCAGCCAGCCTGACTATCGGCACGCGCAGTGGCGCGGCGATAAGTTCCGGATATGGCGCTTCCAACAGACCTTCCCCTGCTCGATGCAACTGCACAGGCCAAACTCGTCCGCAACGGCGATGTTTCCGCTGCGGAACTTGTTGATGCTGCAATAGCGCGCATCGAAGCGATCAATCCGCAACTGAACGCGGTCATTCATGAGCGTTTTGAAAAAGCGCTCACAGAAGCCGCTGGCACTCTCCCCGACGGCCCCTTTCGCGGCGTGCCTTTCCTGCTGAAAGACCTTGAGACTCGAAGCATCGGCGACCCCCATCACGCCGGAACTGCATTCCTCAAGAACGCAAACTTCATTTCCGATCGCGATGACTACATCACAACTCGATTTCGAGCTGCGGGACTTGTCATCGTTGGTCGCACCAACACACCCGAATTCGGTACGACGATTACCACTGAGCCCGAATCACACGGGACCTCACGCAATCCGTGGAACACCGACTACTCAACCGGCGGTTCATCAGGTGGGTCAGCAGCGGCGGTCGCATCGCTGATGGTCCCTGCTGCCCATGCGAGTGACGGCGGCGGTTCCATTCGTATCCCCGCAAGTGAATGCGGTCTCGTTGGCCTGAAGCCAACCCGTGGGCGAGTTCCCCTCGGACCAGCCATTAACGATTCATGGGCGGGTTCCACGGCCAACGGCGTTGTCACGCGAACGGTGCGCGATACCGCGGCGCTTCTCGATGCAATTGCTGGACCAATGCCTGGCGACGCCTACGCAGCGCCAGCACTCCCAGGGCCACTTGCTGCAGAGGTTGGCCGCGAAACCGGCTCGCTAAAGATCGGTGTCCTCGACCATCCGCTTCTTCCCGGCGTTGAAGCATCCGGTGAAATGAAAGATGCAATCCGATTCGCTGTCTCACTGCTCGAACAACTCGGACACAAGATCGAAGACTCGCATCCTGAAGCCATGGGCGATGCGCGATTCACCGACGCATTTACGACCGTGATTGCAGCACATGTTGCACACGATCTCGACACATGGGGCCGTGAAATCGGTCGCGAGATCACCGACGAAGACGTCGAAGAACGAAACTGGATGTTTGCAACCATTGGGCGATCATTCACTGCGCCGCAGTACCTCGATGCAATTTTCTGGCAACAGGAATGGTCGAGGCGCATGTCCACATGGTGGAAGAACGAACTCAATCCAAACGGCTACGACATCCTCTGCACACCGGTGCTCAATAGCCCGCCACCAAAGATCGGTTGGCTTAGTGATCCAATCGAAGGACTGGGTCGGGTCACGGCGATCATGCAGTACACCGCTCAATTCAATGTCACCGGACAACCGGCGATTTCGCTGCCGCTGTGGTGGACAGAAGACGGATTGCCCGTCGGTATCCAACTCGTTGCCGGTTTTGGCCGAGAGGACCTACTGATCCGGCTTGCGTCAGAACTTGAGAGTGCGTGCAATTGGCATGATCGGGTTCCTGGAATTCGCGGGTAGTGGCCTGAGAACTCGGCCCAACACCTGAGTCAACGACTTCGCAACGAAACGTGGCCCAGCACACCATTGCGTGCCGGGCCACTTTCATTTCCAACCGATTGAACGACTCAATCAGTAGGCGCGTGCTTCTGCTGGTTCTTCGTCAAGAACGCTGTCGGACGGGCTAAGGAATCGCCACACCAAACCTGCGATAACTGCGCCAACAATCGGAGCGACCCAGAACAGCCACAACTGACCGATCGCCCAACCACCCTGCACAACTGCGGGACCAGTTGAACGAGCGGGGTTCACTGACGTGTTGGTGACCGGGATTGAGATGAGGTGGATAAGCACGAGGGCGAAACCAATCGCCATCGGTGCTGCAGCTCCAACCGCCTTCTTTGCCGTGGTCCCGAGGATCACGAACAAGAAGCCTGCGGTCATCACGATTTCGGTAATGAGAGCAGCTGTGAGGTTGAACCCACCAGGCGAATTCTCGCCGTAACCATTTGCAGCAAGACCGTTGACCTTGAGATCGAAGCCAGCACGACCAGAAGCAATCGCCCAGATCGTAAGTGCAGCGAGAATTGCGCCGATCACCTGAACGACCACATACGGAGCGACTTCCTTGGTCGGGAATCGCTTCGAGACCCACAGGCCGATGGTGACGGCCGGGTTGAAGTGACCACCGGAAATGTGACCAACCGCGTAGGCCATAGTCAGAACAGTGAGGCCGAATGCGAAAGAAACGCCAACAAGCCCGATACCCAGGAAGGGTCCCTCGAGGTCGGAGCCGAACTTTGCTGCCAATACGGCGCTACCGCAGCCACCGAGCACGAGCCAGAACGTGCCGATCGCCTCGGCGATGAGCTTTTTGCTCATAGTCATAGATGCCCCTTGGGGTGAAAGGAATCGCCGGGAGTCGACGACGCAGAAAACGGTAGAAGGCTCACACCCCAGATGGGTGGATGGAGAAGAGTTCTTCGTTAGCAACAAGCCCCTCACCCGCAGCGTGATTCGGCTATCGGAGTCGTGGCAGGCTCACCGGGTGACTCTTGAACTCCCCCTTGCGACCGATCTACGCACATTGCTCACCCTTGATGCAGTGAGTCCCGATGCGTTCCTCGCACCCAGCGCTCACACTGGTTGGGGACGCATCTACGGAGGCCAAGCAATCGCACAGGCTCTCCGCGCTGCAGCCATGACCGTTCACGATGGTCAGGTCCCGCACTCGATGCACGCTTATTACGTCAGACAAGGCGACGAAGCAGCTCCGGTTCTCTACGAAGTGCAACGAATCCGCGATGGGCGTTCGTTTTCGACTCGCCAGGTTGTGGCATCGCAATCCGGAGGAGCGATTCTCAATTGCATCGCGAGTTTTCACACTCCGGAGGAAAGCGAAGAACGCGAAGCAACATTTCTGCCCAGCGACGCGCCACAACCAGATGATTTGGAAGACGAAGAAACACCGTTGTTCTTCCAAACCCGCGCGCAACGAGATACTCATGGCATGGCAACACTCGCTTGGATGCGCGCAACTGAATCGTTTGGTGACGACCCCGTGATGAATGCCTGCGCGCTCGCGTACCTCTCCGACGAGCATCTTCTCGGAGCTGCACTTACCGGACACAGTCTCATCGGCGATTTCGAAAAACTGATGACGGCGAGCCTCGACCATGTCCTTTGGTTCCACCGTCCGCTTCGAGTCGATGACTGGCTCTGCTTCACTCTCGATGGCCAGGGAATGGCCGATGCGCGCGGACTGTCGATCGCTCGAGTCTTCGATCGGACAGGAACCCACGTTGCGACTGCGGCCCAAGAAGCCCTTGGGCGTCCTCGTCGCTGAGAGGTTCCGGCGAGTTCATCGGATATTTCCGTAACTCGGCTGCGAAGCCGGCTCAATCTGTGTCATCGTCAAGGGGTCATGCCTGATGATTCCGCCCGCACCCAAGACTTCGACGCCAAC
>JBIIVE010000110.1:0-5795 GCA_044339605.1 Acidimicrobiales bacterium | reverse complement strand
GACGGTTTGCCAAGCACTTCATAGAGCGCTGGGAACGACGCCAATCCGATAACGCCCATAAAGGCAGCCACCGGATACCGCACACCTTGCACTGCCAACAGGAGCACCAACGGCAAGCCTGCGAACAGCGGGAATGAGTCAACCGAAAGCGCACCACGCTGCAGACCAAACATGCAACCGGCGAAACCGGCCATGGCGCCCGACAGCATGAATACCATCATCTTGGTCGTCGTGAGGTTGACGCCGATGGTTGCCGATGCAGCAGGTGAATCCGACATAGCGATCCATCGACGAGCCCACCGAGAACGGCGCAACATCTCAAGCATGAAGAACAGCAGTGAGAACGTCACCACCAAGAACATCAGGAACGCTTTTCGATCGCTGGGATCGGAACTGATTGTGATTCCGAAAATGTCGACGGGCTTAAACAAGACACCCGTTGCGGAAGGATCCAGCATGTTGGGATGCCTGATAATCACCTTGTCGGCGATTTCGGCAAACGCCATCGTAGCGAGCGCTAGATAGAGCCCTTTGAGACGAAGCGCAGGTAGAGCGATCGCCAAACCAAGCGGTGCACAAATAAGCATGACCCACACAATGCCGAGGGCATCGCCGTTCTGACCACCGAAGTGAGAGAACAGCACCGCACCGATGCCAGCAATTGCGAAGTTGGCGAAGCTCACCTGCCCGGCCCAACCGATCAGCGGGATGAGCGAAATCATGATCAAACCAATGACCATGAATCCTGCGCCGCGACCGAGCCACACCGTTGATCGTTCCCCAAAAGTGGTGCCGCTGATCCAAGGAATCCAGCCGTTAGCCCACGCTCCGACCAACGCGATCATCACGCCTGCACCCAGAGCTGCTTCCCAAGGTCGCGTGAGTCGTTCGGTGCGTTTCGTAATGCGGATCTTGCCCGTTTCCAATCGGGCCATTGGAAGGAAGAGCAGCGCGATGAAAAGGATTGCGGCGGGAATCGCCTCGTCGGCATAGGTCCAGTCGGTCCCCCACTCGAGGTACACCGCTGAAAACGATTTCGACAGGCCGATGATGAGACCACCGATGAACGCCATTGGAATGGACTTGAGTTGAGCGATGGCTGCTGCTGCCGAAGCAACAACAATGATGAGTGTCAGGTTTTCAACAACAAGCCCGGTTTCGGGAGCGATAAGAATTCCGGCCAAGCCCGCAGTCATGCAACCAAGCGCCCATGAGGCCCCGGAAATGATTGACGGTTTTGCGCCAGTGAGACCGGCGAGGCTGCGGCTATCGACAACTGCGCGCATCGAGATACCGAGTCGAGTCCGATACAGAAGGAAGCGAAGCCCAAGCGCAACAAGTAGGGCGATGACGACCGTGATGATGCGATGCCATGTAGCAGTGACGTCACCGAGTTGGACACCCTTCGTGTCCTGAAAGAACTGCGGAAGTATCCGGCCGGTTTTTGGGGACCAAATCGTGAGTGTGATGCCCATGAATGTCAGCATCAAACCAACGGTCACCATGAGTTGCACGACAAGTGCAGCATCGCGAAGACGGCGCATGATGAGCTTGTCAAGCAAGAAGCCGATGGCTGGCGCAATTACCAACAAGGTGATGGCGATCGCCACCAACGTTGGCAACCCTTGTTTGACTGTTAGCTGCCAATAGCAAAAGGCAAGAAAACAACCGATTGCCGCATGAGAGAAATTGAAGATGCCAGTGGTGGCATAGGTAACAACAAGGCCACCGGCGGTGATGGCGTAGATGCCACCAAGGGCGATACCAACGACAAGGAACGAGGAAATCGTCGTTGCGTTGACCGATGCTCCACCCCAATTTTTCGTCACAAAAAATAGGACGACAAGCCCGACGACGATCGCGGAAATCAGCCTTGGACTGACCTTGAGCCGCATGTTCCCCCCTTGCTGTACTGCGCTAATGAGATGAGGAGGGGCCAGCCATTTGGCTGACCCCTCCTAGTACGACAGAACTGCTACTTGACGTTGGCTGCGGCTGCGGCTGGATCAAGTCTGACGGTGACGAGATTCTCCGGCTTGCAATCAAGCGTGCCGGCTTCCTTCGGGAAGACTCGCTCGAATTTGCCGCCATTGATTTGCATGATCACCATGCAGTCAGAGAAGACCCTCTGACCAACACGTGCCTTCCCAATCCAACCATCAGCGTCGAATGAAAGAGTCTTCATCTTTGCGAGGAGGTTGGGGCGGGTAATGGCATTTGGACCCTTTTCAGCAACGATTTCGTTGACGGCCTGGGTGAATGCCATTGCCGACTGCCATGCCTGGGCACCAAATGAGTCCGGCTTGCCACCGGAAGCATCAACATAGGCCTGAGCGGCCTTGTTACTTGATGCTTCTTCAAACGGAACGAACTGCATCCAGACATAAGAGCCATCGACAGCTGAACCAGCGGTCTTGAAGTTTTCGGTGTAGCAGGCAAGAGAGCATCCCCACACATCAATACCGGTGAGTCCCTGCGCCGTTGCTTCCTTGCGGAGCTTGATCATGGCCGCATCGTTCGAACCCATGTAGGCGTAGTTTCCGCCACCGTTCTTCAGGGCTTGAACGTAGGTGTTAAACGCTGACTGTTCCGAACGACCCGAAACCTTGAGGGCGTCGATCCATGTCACACCGACCTTCTCCTGAGCTGCGATCTGGTAGGTCGAGGACTGGATCGTGGTGGGCAGATCGCCGGGAACCAGGAAGACGCCCTTCAGATTCGGCTGAATCGTTTGGTAGTACTTCGTTGCCCCAACGAATGCTTTGAGGTCACGTTCGCCGGTATTCGTGCCATTGCAAGGTTCAGCAACGGCCTGCATCACCCAGACGTTTTCAGCGCACTGTTCGTTCACGTCATTGGCAAGAGCTGCGAAGACCGGAAGCCCAACAGGCTGACCGGCCTTGTCGACACAGTTGCCAATCACCGAAACATCGGGATTGAACAGCGAGTTACCACCAACCATCGCAAGATCGTTCTTGCAGGCGTTGATGATGCCGTTCTTGGATTCGGTTGCGTCGAGCTTGGAATCCCATGCTTCAACCTTCAACTCACGACATCCAACTCCGCCGTTGGCGTTAATCCACTTGGCATAGGCATTCATCGCATCGACGTTGCCCTGGAAGAGACCCGGGGCAAGCGGCGAACCGGTATCGGCCATGACCTGAACCGAAATCGTGTCAGCGGTGACACCGACCTCTGTTGCTTGCAAGGCTTCTTTGGTGCAGTTGGCATTTGCCTTGGCTGTGGAGCTTTCGCCCGAGCCACTTTCGCTATCTGACCCACTACGGCCACAACCGACAGCAAGGATGCTGACGCTGAGAGCCGCGATGAGCACACCTGCTCTGAATCGCTTCACTTGGTTCCCCCCTGGGAGTTGTTGAACTACTTGGCGAACCATAACCGAATTCACAAACGCGTGTGTGACGATCGGCACAGAGGCGACCACGGGTCCGTCGGCCTCCCGATCGATGCACCGAACCGACCCCAAAACGCAAAAGTGACCGGCCGGTAACCAAGGTTCCGACCGGTCACGCTGCGACCCCGACTAACAGGAAATGCCACCATCCATCATGAGGGTTGCACCGCTGACATAGCGAGCTTCGTCAGATCCCAAATAGGCGTAAAAACTCGCCAATTCTGCAGGCTTTCCGACTTCGACGTTGTCTCGCGACATCTTGCGCATGCGTCCCCAGTCAGCACCCTTCGGCGGGACGAACGCGGTGTACATGTTCGTCTCGACACCACCAGGGGCAACGGCGCAGATTCGGATTGGCACGTCATATTCGGTGGCAAGTGCTCGGGTGAGCGCCGACACGCCGCCCTTCGACGCGCAGTAGGCCGCGCTCCAAGGCTGGCCCATGACCGCTGCAGTCGACGAGGTGTTCACGATGACCCCATGGCCTCGCTCCACCATCTGAGGAAGCACGGCGCGGCACATGAAATAGGTACCAGTGAGATTCACGGCGATCATGCGTTCGAACTTGGCCGGGTCTCCGTCGTGACTGTTATCAAAGCCACCAATGCCAGCGACATTGCACAACACGTCGACCTGACCAAACGCCTTCGTCACATCTGCGACGACCGACTCAACGCTTTCCCAACTGCTGACATCGCAGGCGAGAGCGATCGCGTTTGCTCCGATTGTTTTTGCCGTTTCCTGAGCATTTTCGAGATTGACATCGAGGCACGCGACCTTGCCGCCTTCGGCGCCAAACCGCTCGGCGACTCCGCGCCCGATTCCTGAACCGGCACCAGTAACGATGACACCCTTGCCCACATACCGCTGTTCCATAGTTCCCCCGTTGTTGAGTAAGTTGCGCGTGAAGCCATCACGACATTGCGTGCGGAATCAAGCAGAGATTGTTATTGACGACGAGATCAGCCGATGGTGAGCACGCCACGGGCGACGGCACCCGAATGCATATCGTGCACCGCGTCGTGGAAACCCTCGAGTGGATAGGTGGCAGTCACGAGTTCGTCGAGCATGAACTCGCCACGACGGTAAAGATCGATGATCTGCAACATGTCGCTATGAGGGCTATATGAACCTGCACGACAACCAATAACCGAGCGTTCGTTCTGCGTGAAGCGCTGGTACGGAAGCGTGAAGGTTGCGTCGCCGCCAGGAGTGCCGATGATGACAACCGTGCCGCCCCAATCGAGCATTTCCAATGCATTCGAGGTGACGGTCGGATGACCGACAACGTCGTACACCCAATCAACACCGCCGGCATTGAATGGGCCGGAAAGTTCGGTCTCGCTGTAAGGAACGAGTCGACGGACCTGCTCGACGATGTCTTCGTCACGACCATTAAGGAAATCGGTTGCACCGAACTGACGAGCGAGTGCTTCCTTCTCGGGTTCGGTGTCAATCGCAATGATGCGCGACGCGCGCTTTACGCGCAGTGCCTGAATGGCATTGAGGCCAACGCCGCCGCAGCCGTAGACAACCGCGGTCTGACCGATCTTCACATCGGAGCGATACAGGACGGCTCCTGCGCCAGTCATGACGCCGCAACCGACAAGGCATGCAGAAGTGAACGGAACATCCTTGGGAATCTTCACGGCCTGAAAACCACGGATGACCGTGCGCTCGGTGAACACCGATGCTGCAGCAAAGTTCCAGCATGCTTCGCCATCGAGGGTGAAGGGCTGGGCCATGTTTCCAAGTGTCTGACGACAGCGCGTGGGCTTACCCTGTGCGCACGCCTTGCAAACGCCACAAGCAGCAAGAGTCGAGATGATGACGTGGTCACCTTCGACAACGTGGGTGACGCCAGTGCCAACCTTTTCAACAATGCCTGCACCTTCGTGGCCCAACACTGCGGGTGAAGGCCATCCGAACGCACCTGCGGCTGCAGTCACGTCGCTATGGCACACACCAGCGGCCATCACCTTGACGATGACTTCGCCAGCGCCTGGTTCGCGAACTTCGAGTCCGTCGAGAACCTCAGCTTTGTCGCCAGTGAAAACGATGCCCTTCATGAATTCCCCCAGAGGTAAGTCAGTAAATGTTGAATAGGTCGAACTGCAACTGCGGTGGGACTCAGCTGCCCCAGATAATTGACTGCCATTCGGTATAGGCGTCGAGACCCCAGTTGCCGCCATCGCGGCCGATACCGGACATCTTGAAACCACCGAACGGTGTTTCGTGGTGGGTCTGCACGCTGTTAATGCCAACGCGACCCGAACGAATTTCCTTGGCGACCTCGTAGGCACCAGGAGTATCGGAACCAAAGACGTAGGAGAACAAGCCGTAATCGCTGTCGTTCGCGATGTTGATGGCGTCGTCGACC
>JBIIVE010000108.1:0-5851 GCA_044339605.1 Acidimicrobiales bacterium | reverse complement strand
GGTGCCCGTCGAACGATCGAAAGACTTCCGCAACTCCACTTTGCGACTTATTTCGTGGATGCGACCAGAACGATTCCGTCTCATCCTCGTGCTGAGCACCGCCGTCATCAGCGTCATGATGTCGGTTGTTGGTCCCAAGATCCTCGGCAACGCGACCAACGTCATCATCAACGGTGTTCGCTCGCCCGAGGGCATTGACTTCCCGGAATTGCACCAAACCCTTCTGATTGTTGTCGGTCTGTATCTCGGCTCGGCAGCGATGGCCTACTTCCAAGGCTTCTTACTGGCTGGGGTTATTCACCGAACTATGCGGCGCCTGCGTTCGGCGGTTGAAAACAAGATCAATAGATTGCCGCTCGGATACATCGATCGCACACCTCGCGGTGATCTTCTGAGTCGTGTCACCAACGACATCGACAACATCGCTCAAAGCCTTGCCCAGAGCTTGAGCATGTTGTTCATCTCGTTGCTCACCGTCGTCGGTGTGCTCATCATGATGCTGACGATTTCACCGTTGCTTTCACTCGTCGCAGTGGCAACTGTTCCGATCACGCTCATCACGATCAAGTACATCGCCGGCAAATCAAAGAAGCGTTTCATCGCGCAGTGGTCACATACCGGCGCGCTCAACGGCATTGTTGAAGAAACCTTCGCCGGTCACTCATTGGTGAAGGTATTCGGCCAACAGCAAGCGACTGAAGACCGATTCGAAGCAACAAACCAGAAGTTGTTTGAAGCGGCGTTTGGCGCTCAATTCATTTCCGGAATGATCCAGCCCGCCATGATGCTGGTGAGCAACCTCAACTACGTGGCCATCGCCGTTATTGGTGGATTGCGGGTGGCCTCCGGCAACCTGAGTATCGGCGATATTCAGGCATTTATTCAGTACTCACGTCAGTTCACCCAACCAATCAACCAGTTGGCCTCACTGGCAAACATGCTGCAGTCCGGTATCGCTTCGGCGGAACGAGTCTTTGAGTTCCTCGATGTCGATGAGCAATCGCCTGATCCGGTCGATGCGCAAACAGTCGTGTCACCGAAGGGACGCGTTGCGTTTGAAGCGGTCACCTTCTCCTATTCCGCAAACAAGCCTCTCATCACTGATCTCTCGCTGATCGCTGAGCCCGGACAAACCATCGCCATCGTTGGTCCTACGGGTGCAGGCAAAACCACGCTCGTCAACCTGCTGATGCGTTTCTACGAACTGAACGGTGGTGCGATCACGCTCGACGGCGTCGATATCTCAAAGATGCGCCGCGACGATCTGCGTTCGAGCATGGGCATGGTGCTGCAAGACACCTGGCTCTTCGGCGGAACCATTCGCGACAACATCGCGTACGGACGTCTTGATGCAACTGATGAGGAAATCATCCAAGCCGCCAAGGCAACACATGTCGATCACTTCGTGCGAGCAATGCCCGATGGCTACAACACCATCCTTGATGACGAAGCCAGCAATCTCAGTGCTGGTGAAAAGCAGTTGCTCACGATCGCCCGCGCGTTCCTTGCTGAACCCACGATCCTCATCCTGGACGAAGCAACCAGTTCGGTCGATACCCGGACCGAGGTGCTCATCCAACATGCTATGGCGGCGTTGCGATCGAACCGCACCAGTTTCGTGATCGCTCATCGTCTCTCCACGATCCGCGATGCCGACATCATCTTGGTGATGGAGAACGGCAGCATCGTCGAGCAGGGCAATCACGAGGAACTCCTGGCCGCTGGCGGGGCCTATTCCAACCTCTACAACGCCCAGTTCGTGGCTGCGGCCATTGATCTCGATGCCAACTGACTCGCCGACCACCGACGACGTCGGACCTGTCTCGCTCCGTAACGGCGTCTTCGTCGTCGTTATCGCTTTGCAGTTCGTGCTGGTGTTGGTGAACGGCTCCACCACCATGGCGCTGCCCAGTATTCGTGATGGGCTTGGCGCGACAAATAGCGAGCTGCAGTGGTACGCCTCACTGTTCGCGCTGACGTTCTCGCTGGTTCTGGTTCTTTCGGGTCGCCTTGGCGATCTGTTTGGGACCCGCCGCCTGCTCATGATTGGCTTCGGTGCCCTTCTTGCATCGTGGGTCCTCAGCGCGGCCTCACCCAATATCTATTTCCTTCTTGTTGCTCGCGCGCTCCAAGGAATCGCTGGCGGCGTGACCGCGCCCCAGCTCTCGGCGATGATCCAGCGCACGTTCAACGGCCACACCCGCACCCGCGCGTTCTCAATTTTCCTCATGTTTGCTGGTGCCGGTTTCATGGTCGGACAGCTCAGTGCAGGTGCGCTTACGAACGCGGATCTGTTCGGTGCCGGTTGGCGATGGGCGTATTTACCGTTCATCCCGATTGGTCTGGTGGCGTGGCTCATCGCTGCAAAGGTCTTGCCCGCGACGCAACCTGGAACCGCAGGCCGACTCGACATCACGGGCGCAGCAGTTCTTGCCGTTGTCGCGTTCTTCTTGATGTTCCCGCTCATCCAAGGACGAAATGCCGGATGGCCAGCGTGGATCTTGCTCATGTTGGTCTGCTCGTTGCCGCTGTTCTTTGCGTTCATTCGCTACGAGCAGAGACTTGTTCGAAACGGCGGCGACCCGCTCATTAATCCGATTCTCTTTGCTATTCGCAGTTTCCGTATTGGCAACATCATTACGTTGCTTGTTGGTTTGCTTTCAGCAGCCGGACCGATTTATCTCATCCTCACGATTCAACTCGGATTCGATATTGACCCCCTGCGGGCGGCGATCCTCACCTGCCCCATGCCGTTCGCCAACATGTTTGGTTCGATGGCGGCGGCGCCCCTTCTGCGTCGTTATGGACGCGGTGCGCTGGTTATCGGTGCCGTGCTGAACGCGCTCTCGGCTGTTGCCGTTCTCTACGCTGCTCGTGTCGGTTCTGCCCAGTTTGAAGCCATTCACTTGGTGCCGGCAGTTGCACTCCTTGGATTCGCGCTGGGAATTTCTATCGCTGCGACAATCGCATTCGTGTTGTCTGAAGTTCCGCACGAATATGCCGGGGCGGCATCAGGCGTGCAAGCGACTGGCCTCCAACTCGCCGGCGCAATCGGCATTGCCGTCATCGGTTTGGCCTATTGGGGTCGCATCGGTGGTTCGGAAGCCGAGAGTGCCTACATCGACGGAATCAACGCCGTTATGTGGATCACCATCGGGCTTGCGGCAGTTCAGGCCGCGCTCGTTCTGCTTCTACCGAAACACAATCCAGGACCGGACGAAGAGTTTCGCCTCGCCGACCCCGAATTACTCGTGATGCCTGACCTTCACGGCGACAACGTGTAAATCGTTGTTCCCCAGTCGGTGAACGTTGGGGGCTGCAGCAAACGTGTTCGCGACGAGCATCTTTGCGCCACTGTGCCTATCGTTACGCAGGCATGAGCGACGTTCCCCACAGCCCCGGATGGTGGCAAGCCGGCGATGGCCGTTGGTATCCGCCGCCTCCTGGCCTCACCGACGAAATGCCGTCGCGAGCGCCAACGCCCGCTCCCGATCATCCTCCGTACCCGTTCGACCCAAGTACGCAAGGTCCGCTCGCTCCCGTCCCGAGGCCTCAGCGTTCACCGCGGCGTTCGCTCTTCCTCGCCGTCCTCGCGATCTTCGTTATTGGTGCGCTCCTGTTCGGAGTTGGCGTTTCCATCGTGCCGGACTCGTCGAAGACTGCGAAAGCAAGCGACGCCGAGTACCAAATGGCGATTGAGGATCTGCTGGATTCGGAACTGATCAACCTCATATTCATCCAAACCTTTTGGGAGAGCTACAACAGGTACCGAGAGGAATGGACTGCGTCCACCGAGGCCGAGCGACCGGAAGTTACTGACCGTTGGCTTTCCGAAATCGATTCCGAAGTCGCCCAATTTCAACTCGACCTTGAGCAGATCCAGGGTGACTACGCAGCGCGTGACTACCCGGACGGCTCGATACCAGATTTCGTTCGCGACCTTGCGATGATTCATTACACAACATGGCAGCTATGGGCGGACGAAATCCTCACGGTCGCTGACGAATGGCTTCAAGACCGCACGTCGACACTCAGCTTGTATGGCTATTTCACTGAGGTGCGGCCAGAACTCGATACAAACATCGAGGCCACATTCGTCGAGTTGTGCGCAACGCTCCGAGAGACGCAACCAACAGATGGTTCGTACATGCTCACGATCAACGACATCTGTGCCGATTCATGAGTGAAACCCGGTCTTCAGAAACGTCAACCGACAGCGCTGAATCTGACGGTGCAGCCCTCGAAGCAAATGGGCCGTGCATGTCTTGTGATTCACCAAATGCGCGCAGTTGGCAAACGCCCGACGGCCCGGCGCGCCTTTGTCCGCCATGTGCAACGCTCAACGGAATTGGTTGCCCGTAACGCCAAGAGTGTGTTCAGTGTGTTCCCGCACTGGATCCAAGGCTGACTTCGATCACTTGGCCAGTCATGCTGCTTGCCGCATCAGCTGCGACAAACAACACCGCTCGTGAAACTTCCTCGGGATCCATCCACGCCACACCGAGTCGATTCATTGCCTGATAGCGCGGAGTGACGTCTTCACGAGTTGGTGCGTCCATATCGGGACAAAAGAGTTTGTACATCGCCTCGTTATGCAACATTGCGGTGTCAACTGCCGCGGGAGCAATGGCGTTGACAGTGATGCCTTTGTTCGCGACCTCCATTGCCAATGACTTCACCATGCCAATGACGCCCCACTTGGCCGCGACGTAATGCGCGAGGTTGGCGTTACCCATGCGGCCCGCCATTGATGACGTCGCGATGATTCGTCCGTATCGGCGATCGAGCATGTGGGGAAGGACAGCTCGGATGGTCTTGAACGTTCCGGTGAGGTCGACATCAATCATGTCGTTCCAGGTGTCGTCATCGAGTTCGTGAAACTTCCCGTACCCGGTGACACCGGCATTCGCGACACAAATGTCGATCTGGCCGAATGCTTCAATGCCGGCCTCGACCACAAGGCCGATACCGGCGGTGTCGCGGATATCGGCGGGCATCGACAGGCATCGCTGTCCGGTCGCTTCAACCATGGCGACGGTCTCGGCCAGTTCGGCAGCTGTCCCCAATGCATAGGGAACGGTGGCGATATTGGCGCAGAGATCGGTGACCACGATGTCGGCCCCTTCAGCGGCCAAGGCGATGGCATGCGCCCGACCCTGACCCCTCGCTGCTCCCGTCACCAGCGCGACTCTTCCCTCAACGACCCCCATAGCTCCCCTTCTTCCCCTGACTTCAACCCTCGCTGACGACGCTAGTTGTCGACGGCCTAACATCTCTCCCGCAGCAGCAGGCCAACAGCCTGTTCAGATCGAGGGGGAACAACATGCCAGTTGCAGGTCAGCGTGATCCAGATCAGATTCGAGACGTACTTACCGAATGGATGGCGCGGCAGATGCCCGAGGCCACCGAGGTCACCATCACCAACTTGGTGGTTCCCCAGTCGAGCGGCTTCTCGAACGAAACGTTCCTGCTCGACGCCAGTTGGGTCGAGAACGGCGAGAAGGTCGACGCCGAACTTGTTCTTCGCAGTCAGCCAGTCATGAGTTTGTTGTTCCCCGAAATCGATCTCGTGACACAGCAGTACTTGTCGATGAAGTTGCTCGGCGAACATTCGAACGTTCCTGTTCCCAACACGCGCTGGGCCGAACGTGACACCGCCATCATCGGTGGCCCGTTCTTCATGATGGATCGCTTGGACGGCCTTGTTCCTGGCGATGCACCGCCGTATACCGAGACTGGTTTCGTCGTCGACATGAACGATGAACAGCGCGCTCGTTGGGCCTACAACGGTGTTGAAGCACTGACGCGAGTTGCCAAGGTTGATTGGAAAGCAGCCGGATTCGAACACCTT